>JUUF01000361.1 GCA_001058355.1 Carnobacterium maltaromaticum | reverse complement strand
AATTACCAAATATGGTAATGGCGGATTAATCTAACTCCATGCAAGCGACGATTTGTTCCACATTCAAGATGTGAGTGATGTTTGATCCTTGTTCTAGGAACACAAAGTGATTATTCATTTGGATAGGGCTCTTAATCATACCGTTCTTTGTGAATGTTACTAGATTCCCAGCGTTATCGTATTTCTCGAAGTGGAGTACGATTGGTTTCTTGAAGTAGAAGCTGTGGTGAATTTGTTCAACCACGTCGATAAGTGGCATTACAGTTGGTTTAAAGAACACATCTCTTTCTTCATATTCTTCTTGAGAGACTTGTAGTTTATTAATGAATGGTTTGATAAATGATGTAAATGTTGATTTGCGTTGTTCCATTTTCGATACCTCCGAACATTTGTTTGCATATTTATTATACGAACAAATGTTCTGAAATGCAATAGAAAAGAAAAAGTTTTTCAAAAAAAGATGTGGTTCTTCCTATTTATAAAATTTGAGTTTGCCCGAGATTATGGGAAATTAACGTTTGAATGAAAGCAAAATAAAGTTTATAATAGTAAAGAAAAGCATTTTACTATTCGTGAAAGCGAATGGATTGGAGGTGTCACATGAGTCAAGAGATTCTAAATTCTGTTTTGGCCATTGAGTCTGAAGCAAAAGCGTTGAAGGAAAAATTCGAAGAACAATTATCCCAAACACATGAAGCAACAGATCAACGAGTGAACGAAGCTAAATCGAATATGGAACAATCGTTAGAAATCTACAAAGCTGAGTTGAAAGAAAAAAATCAACAAAAGAAAGTAGAGTTCGAAGCGAAAGTGAAAGAAGATGAATTAGCGGAGATTGCTACTCTAACAGAACGTTTCAATCATCTGAAACAGGATTTAGTTCAGGATACTGTGAAGGAGGTGTTGAAGAGATATGGCGATAGCTAAAATGAGTAAGGTGATGTTGATTGCCCCAACGGACAAACAAAATGACCTATTGGATGCTATTCAAGAATTACAATCTTTAGAAGTAACCTCGCTAGATCAGGCGAAAGAACTATTTACCGAAAATTCCATCGCTTTACAAGAAGTGGATACAGAGGAAATGAACGCTCTTCAACAGAAATTCGAAGGGATTCATGCGGCCATTACTTTTGTGGAAAAAAATCAAAAGCAACCGTCATTAATTCAAAAGTTAAAAACTCCAAAAGAGCAATTCACACTATCTGAATTACAAAAGGAAGTCCAATCATGGGACGCTGATGCATTAGTGGAACATGTAGAGAGTATTCGTACAACTCTTCGTAAGAAAGACGAGAAATTAAAAGAACTTCGTGAGAAAGAGGCGTTACTCCGTAAGTGGAGTGTGCTTGATTTCTATCCGAAAGATATCTTTAAACATCCGTATACGAAAACGAAAATGGGGACGATTCCTCAAGCGACAGATAATGCTTACTTGGAAGGATTAAAACAGAGTGAATTGATTTCTGTTCACGAAGTGTATCATACACGTGAAGAAATCGGATTATTGGTGACATATCCACGAAAAGCACAACAAGCTGCGAAAGAAGAGTTAGCCAAAGCGCACTTTAGTATTGTATGGTACGCATTTGAAGAAGCTCCTTCTGTTGAATTAGAGAAAAATCTAAAAGCGCAACAAGCAGTAGTTGAGGCTAAAAAGAAAGTATTAAATGATTTGCAAGAAGAAAAAGACCTTCTTCGCCAGTTACAGCTTTCTGCGGAAGTGACCTACAATGAATTGCAAAAAGAACAAGCTAAAAATGAATTGGTGAATGGACAACATGTATTCGTACTTCAAGGGTGGATGACTCAAAAAGCAGCAGAGGCTGTTGAAAGTCAACTGAAAGAAAAATTAGGAGAAGGCGAATATGTCTTCTTACCACTAGAGATTGCTGAAGAAGAATACGAAGAAGTGCCAACTGTTTTAGAAAACAATGCCTTCTTACAACCGTTTGAAAATCTAACAGAAATGTATGGATTACCAAAATACGGTGAATTAGACCCAACGCCTTATACAGCACCATTCTATCTTGTCTTCTTCGGGATGATGGCAGCAGACTTAGGGTACGGTGTACTTCTGTGGTTGGGAACATTCATCATGTTGAAGTTCTTCCATTTTGATAAAGGAATGAACCGTAATTTGAAGTTCTTCCACTTATTAAGCTACCCAGTCATGATTTGGGGGATTATATTTGGATCAGCATTCGGTGCGGATTTACCATTCCAGCCGCTATCATTATCTAAAGACTTAATCACGATTATGATTCTATCGATTATCTTCGGGGTTATTCAAATTATGGTCGGATTATCACTAGGGGCTTACTCAAATCTGAAGAAAAAAGCATATACCGATGCCTATACAAGTCATCTTGGATGGTTAGCCATTATTACGGGAATCATTCTTTATGTCTTAGGGTCAATGGTACTCAATATTTCTTGGATTGCGACAATCGGTTCATCGATTGCGATTATCGCAGCTGTTGCGATTGTAGTCGTAACTGTCTTATCAAGTGAGAACAAGTGGGGCGGTTTGGCGAGCAGTCTATATAACTTGTACGGAATTAGTGGATACGTAGCAGACGTCGTGAGTTATACTCGTTTAATGGCGTTAGCTGTATCAGGAGGAAGTATCGCGAGTGCGTTCAATATGTTGGTAGGATTCCTTCCACCAGTTGCACGATTTACAGCAGGTATCTTCTTAATCGTAGCATTACAAGGATTGAATATTTTCCTTTCATTCCTTGGGGCTTATGTTCACGGCTTACGTTTACAGTTCGTTGAATTCTTTGGTAAATTCTACGACGGCGGCGGGCACGCATTAAAACCGTTCAAAACATATGAAAAATACGTTGATATTAAACAACAGAAATCAGAATAAATGGAGGAAATATAATTATGACAAACTGGTTAACATTTTTCGTTGAAAATGGTGGAGGGCAAATCTTTGCCGCTCTAGGGATGGCAATTGCCATTATATTCTCAGGGATTGGATCAGCAAAAGGGGTAGGGATTGCCGGTGAAGCAGCTGCTGCCTTAATTAAAGAACAACCTGAAAAATTCGTTCAAGCATTAATTTTACAACTATTACCTGGTACACAAGGAATCTACGGATTCATCGTTGCCTTCTTCATCATGATTAACATGTCAGCTTCAATGACTTTAGCAGCTGGTTTATACTTATTCATGGCAGCTTTACCAATCGCATTCACTGGTTTATTCTCAGGAATTGCTCAAGGTAAAGTAGCAGCAGCAGGTGTACAAATCTTAGCGAAAAAACCTGAAGAATCTACTAAAGGGATTATCTTTGCCGCAATGGTTGAAACTTACGCAATCTTAGGATTACTTGCTTCTATCTTAATTATCATTAACAAAGGTTAAGAGGAGGGGTATTCTTGAAAGATTTAGAGCAACTAAAACAACTTATTCTAGCGGATTTAGAAAAAGAATCAAAGCAGCGAATTGAGGTTGCTACTAAAGAACAAGAAGAACGCATCAATCAAATGAATGCACAATATTCGCAACAAGAAATGGCGAAGAAAACGGCATTAAAACAAGAAGCAAAATCACAATACGAAAAAGAGCAACAGACTATTTTGAACGCAAGTAAAAAAGAAGTCTTGCGCGTCAAACGTGAACTTCTTGAGAGTGTATTTGAGGACGTTCTACAAGTAATGTCAACCTGGAGTGGGGAAACATTACGTCTCTTTATCGAGTCAGCTATTCGCAAATTACCAAAACAACAACCAACAACACTTACTTTTGGAGAACAAACCGTTTCTCGTTTGAGCGATGAAGATAAACATGCATTAACTTCGCAATTTGCCTTTGTTCACATCGACGCAGCGACTCTTCCAAAAAAAGCAGGATTTGTGTTGAAACAAGAAGGAATCGAATATAACTATTTATTCGATGCATTAATTGAAGATTTAAAAGAAGAATATTCACCTATCTTAGCTAGAAAAGCATTCATTGGGTAAGGAGGGATGGAATGAATGATTTAGCCTATTCAGGAGTGAATACGACCGTTCGTATTCTTGAACAGCAATTACTGTCCAAGGAACAATTGAATGGGATTCTCGTATCTAAATCCTTACAACAAGCATTAGAAGCCTTGCAAAAGACAAGTTATGAGGTAGATGTACAAGAAGTTCTTGAATCAAGACAGTTCGACCCAGTCCTAGATGCCCATTTGAAGCGCAACTATGATGAGGTGTTAGAACTCATTCCGGATGCATCACTCCTTGATGTATTCTCGATTCGTTACACTTACCATAATTTAAAAGTTCTTCTGAAATCGAAGTTCTCAGGAAAAGACTTAAAACATTTATGTGTACCGTTAGGACGTTATTCCCTCGACACATTAAATCAATTAGTCGAAACTCAAGATTCTCTCGATGTACCAGACATCATGATTGAAGGGGTTCGTGAAGCGTATGCCGATTTTGAAAACTTTGGTCGCCTCGAAGCAGCCGATGTATTTATGGATCGCTACTATTTCAAACATCTTCGACTCATCGACCGTACGATGAATCAAGAGGCCATCCATCAAATCGTGAATATTATGATTGATATGGAAAACATCACGACATTAATTCGTGCCACAAAGCAAAAACAATCACGCTCATTCTTAATTGGGGTATTGTCTAGCGAAGGTACTGTAGATAAGACGTTATTAATCGACGAAGTGCATGAAAAGGGCACAGAGGCTCTTCTTGACCTTTATCGTCATGTTCCATACTATGACAAGTTTGTTGCGATTTTAGAACAGGAAGAACATCCAGTCTTTGCATTGGAATTATTAAAAGAAGAATTGATTCATCAAATTCTAGAAGAAGCGACTTTTGAACCATTTGGGCCATTGCCAAGTCTAGCGTATATTCATGCGCTTGAGATGGAAGTGAAAAACCTCCGTCTATTACTGGTCGGTGTGGACAATGAGTTTACAGAAGAACAATTAAGAGAAAGGATGCGACCAGTTTATGTCTCATAAAATTGCCGTAGTTGGCGACAAAGATTCCATCCTTCCTTTTAAAATTTTAGGATTTAACGTGTATCCTTGCCACGATGCGCAAACGGCACGAAGGATGATTGATGAACTTAGTGAAGAGGAAGTTGGCATCATTTATGTAACGGAAGCAATCGCAAGTCAGATTCCGGAAACGATTCGTCGTTATGATGCGGAAATTTCACCAGCCATCATTCTTATTCCGAACCATAAAGGGTCTTTAGGAATTGGAAAATCAAGAATTCAAGAAAATGTTGAAAAAGCGGTTGGACAAAACATCTTATAACCAACCAATACACGAAACTAAGGGAGGTACCTCAGTGAAGATCGGAAGAATCGTAAAAGTATCAGGTCCTCTTGTGACTGCTGAAGGAATGGAAGATGCGAATATTCAAGATATTTGTCGTGTAGGTCATCTAGGCCTTATCGGTGAAATCATCGAAATGCGTAAAGATATTGCATCCATTCAAGTATATGAAGAAACTTCAGGAATTGGACCAGGAGAACCCGTCGAAACAACAGGGGAAGCATTATCTGTTGAATTGGCACCAGGGATTGTATCTCAAATGTTTGATGGGATTCAACGTCCCCTCAATAAATTTAAAGAAGTATCACAAAGTGACTTCTTAGTCCGCGGAACAAACGTGGATGCACTTGACCGTGAAAAAGAGTGGGAATTCATTCCTACTGCATCAGTTGGTCAAGAAGTCGAAGCCGGAGACATTATTGGTTATGTACAAGAAACAAAAGTTGTACAACATAAAATCATGGTGCCTTACGGTGTTAAAGGTAAATTAGTAAAAGTGGAAGCTGGAAACTTCAAAATTGAAGATACAGTGTACCAAGTCGAAACAGAATCAGGCGTACGTGATTTCAACTTAATTCAACGTTGGCCAGTACGTCGTGGTCGTCCATATAAAGTAAAGAAAAACACTGAAGTTCCAATGTTAACAGGACAACGTGTTATCGATACTTTCTTCCCAGTAACAAAAGGGGGAGCAGCAGCTGTACCAGGACCATTCGGAGCTGGTAAAACAGTGGTGCAACACCAAATTGCAAAATGGGCTGACGTGGATATCGTAGTGTACGTAGGTTGTGGTGAACGTGGAAACGAAATGACAGACGTATTGAACGAATTCCCTGAATTGATTGACCCAGCAACTGGCGAATCGATCATGGAACGTACGATCTTAATCGCAAACACTTCTAACATGCCAGTAGCGGCTCGTGAAGCGTCTATTTATACAGGAATCACGATTGCGGAATATTTCCGTGATATGGGATATAACGTAGCTATCATGGCTGACTCAACATCACGTTGGGCAGAAGCGCTTCGTGAAATGTCTGGACGTCTAGAAGAAATGCCAGGGGACGAAGGGTACCCAGCTTACTTAGGAAGCCGTATCGCAGAATACTACGAACGTGCAGGACGTGTTGAAACATTAGGAAGCGAAGGTCGTGAAGGGACTATTACAGCCATCGGTGCCGTATCACCTCCAGGGGGAGATACATCCGAACCAGTAACACAAAATACATTACGTGTAGCCAAAGTATTCTGGGGATTAGATGCAACATTGGCGCAAAAACGTCACTTCCCATCTATGAACTGGTTAACTTCTTACTCACTGTATGACCCAGAAGTTGGTAAATACATGGATGAGAATGTACATTCGAACTGGTCTGAATTTGTTCAACATGCAATGAACACATTACAAGAAGAAGCAAGCTTAGAAGAAATCGTTCGTTTAGTAGGTCTTGAATCATTATCTGAACGTGACCGTCTAACTATGATGACTGCTAAAATGCTTCGTGAAGACTTCTTACAACAAAATGCGTTTGACGATGTCGATACATTCTCATCTCGTGAGAAACAATATCGCATGTTAGAGCTCATCTTGACATTTGAAAAAGAAGCGCGTCGTGCGATGAAACTTGGTTCATACTATGCTGAAATCATCGACGGAACAGAAGATGTGCGTGACCGTATCGCACGTTCAAAATATATTCCAGAATCTGAGATTGCTCGTTTCGATGAAATCAGAGAGCAAATTAAAACAGATATCGAAAAAACAATTCAACATGGAGGGATGACACATGCTTAAAGAGTATCGTACGATTAGTGAAGTTGTTGGCCCTTTAATGATGGTTGAACAAGTCGAAGGCGTTAAATATGATGAGTTGGTTGAAATCCAATTACAAAATGGTGAATTACGTCATGGACAAGTACTAGAAGTAAACGAAGATAAAGCAATGGTTCAGATTTTCGAAGGACCAAGCGGAATCAACATTCGTGATACAAAAGTACGTTTCCGTGGTAAACCATTATCATTAAACGTATCAGAAGACATGATTGGTCGTATTTTCGATGGGATGGGGAACGTTATGGATGATGGCCCTGAAATCCTTCCAGAAGCGACTCTAGACGTAAACGGACAAGCAATTAACCCAGTTTCTCGTGACTATCCGGATGAATTTATCCAAACAGGGATTTCTGCGATTGACCACTTGAACACTCTTGTTCGTGGACAAAAATTACCAGTATTCTCTGGTTCAGGGCTTCCTCACAAAGAGTTAGCAGCCCAAATCGCACGTCAAGCGACTGTATTAAATAGCGACGAAAAATTCGCGGTAGTATTTGCTGCAATGGGGATTACGTTCGACGAAGCGGAATACTTCATGGAAGACTTCCGTAAGACAGGGGCGATTGACCGTTCAGTGATGTTCCTAAACTTAGCGAGCGACCCAGCCATCGAACGTATTGCGACACCAAAAATCGCATTAACAACAGCTGAGTACTTAGCGTTTGAAAAAGGAATGCACGTTTTAGTTATCATGACAGACATGACAAACTACTGTGAAGCGCTTCGTGAAATTTCAGCGGCTCGTCGTGAAGTTCCAGGACGTCGTGGATATCCAGGTTACTTATATACAAACCTTTCAACAATCTACGAACGTGCAGGACGTATCGTTGGTAAGCCAGGATCGGTAACTCAAATCCCAATCCTTTCAATGCCTGAAGATGATATTACTCACCCAATTCCTGACTTAACAGGATATATCACAGAAGGACAAATCATTTTGGACCGTGCTCTTGATAAACAAGGGATTCAACCTCCAATTAACGTATTGCCTTCATTATCTCGTCTAAAAGATAAAGGTTCAGGTGAAGGAAAGACTCGTAAGGACCACGCACCAACGATGAACCAATTATTCGCGGCGTATGCAACTGGTAAACAAGCCAAAGAACTTGCGGTTGTATTAGGGGAATCTGCATTATCAAAAACTGATAAGAAATATGTAGAGTTCACAGAACGTTTTGAACGTGAATATGTTGGACAAGGCTTCTATACGAACCGTTCTATCCAAGAAACATTAGACCTTGGATGGGAACTCTTATCAATCCTTCCACGTACGGAATTGAAACGTATTAAGGATGAGTTATTAGATGAATACCTTCCGGAAGGGGAGTGATTCCTTTGACACGATTGAATGTCAAACCAACCCGTATGGAGTTGACGAAATTAAAGCATCGTCTTGTCGTGTCGAAAAGGGGGCATAAACTCCTAAAGGATAAACAAGATGAGTTAATGCGTCAGTTCATCGAATTAATTCGTAAAAACAATGCGTTACGAGAGGCGGTTGAAAATCGTCTTGTGGCAGGGATGAAGAGCTTTGTTCTAGCGAAAGCAACATTAGAAGAAGCGTTCATCGAAGAGCTTGTGGCGATTCCACCACAAAGCGTAACCTTGGATTTACAAGAAAAGAACATTATGAGTGTGTATGTTCCAGAAATGCATTTCACTGTGACAGATGAAAACGAAGAGAGTGACTTCAAATATGGGTACTTGAACTCGAACAGTGAAATTGACGACTCTGTAGAACAAATCTCAGATGTATTAAATGATCTACTAGAGTTGACAGAGATTGAAAAAACTTGCCAATTACTAGCAGACGAAATCGAAAAAACAAGACGTCGTGTAAACGCGCTTGAATATCGATTGATCCCACAATTAGAAGAAACGATTTACTTTATCGAAATGAAACTTGAAGAAAACGAGCGCGCAAGCATTACTCGTATTATGAAAGTGAAAGATATGGGACAAAAATAAAGAAAAGAGGACTCCTAGCAATGGTTGCTAGGGGTCTTTTTGATTTAATTTCGTTAAATTCTAGAAGAAATTATGAAAGCGTTTTAAATATAGCAAAATAGTACTAGTAAAGAGCAAAAAAGTCTAAGTCTCATCAATAAGAAAGTGCTAAAATTAATTATGGAAACGTTTTTATAATATTAAGGAGGGGTATTATGTATAATCGTCAAAATATGGAGAAGAGACAGCGCTTCTCTATTAGAAAGCACACTGTTGGTACATGTTCAGTTATCATCGGGGCTTTCTTTTTTGGCACACTTCAACCAGTTTCTGCAACTGAAGCTGCTGCAACAGAGGTAGTAGCGACGGCCGTAGAAAACACGCCGGCTAGTGAGGCAGCCACTGCTGAAGAGAAACCAGCAGTAGAATCTGGTGCTGACGCAACTGAAGTAGCGCCAAAAGAAGAAAAAGAAGCAGTTTCTAGTGAAGCTGCAAACACGGAGGCAACTGATAAAGTAGAAGAAAAAGCTACTGAAGCAGCAACCGAAAAAGAAGAGGCTAAACCAGCTGAAGCTAA
>JUUF01000360.1 GCA_001058355.1 Carnobacterium maltaromaticum | reverse complement strand
CATCTAATAATGTCATTGTTTTCACCCTTTACTTTCATTTGTTGACCTTAGTATAGTCCACTCGTAAAGGGAAATCATGACACTATCCTATCATTTTATCCCCGTTTCTTACATTTTTGTCACTTTGAAAAAAACACGAAAAAAAGAGGTTTCGCACGGAAACCTCTTTTGAATTTGGAATTGATTAACGTTTAATAATTCGATAGTAACTACGTGAAGTGATTTGGTACACGAT
>JUUF01000359.1 GCA_001058355.1 Carnobacterium maltaromaticum | reverse complement strand
ACTACAACAACTACAACAACTGCTCCTTCCAATCCACTGGAAGGAAAATGGGAACAAATCGACTTCAGAAGTACTCTCGAACGTAGCTTAGGATATGAGGAGTTTTCGAGTCGACTTCCACGCCGACTCATCTACTCTGATGCCTTCAAGGACGTGACGCCGACACTAACGATTACAGGGGATTCTGCCGTATACGATCTTACAGCAACGACCAATGTGGCTGTCGGCAACTTCTATGACTACGCGAAGGCTCAAAAGTTAACAAGTGTCCAAGGAACCAAAGAACAATATATTAAAAATCAGTATGACGATTTGAAAAAAAACCTGGAAACTTATAACAAACATAATCTCCCCCTCAGCTTTGAGTTCAATGATGAAAAATATGAAATCCATCAAACCTTAAAAGAAATCACCATTAACGAAAGTGCCGGTACGTTTGAATTCAAGAACGCACCAATGTTCATTGATTTAGTAACATTCTCGAGTGGGAAATTCGTATATCCAGTGACCTATAAATATACCCTTGAAGACGGAATATTAACACTGTCACTCGAACAAAAACAAGACCTTGACAATGGAGATTCAGTTACTCTCTACTACACAATGCATTTCAAAAAAGTAGCGGAATA
>JUUF01000358.1 GCA_001058355.1 Carnobacterium maltaromaticum | reverse complement strand
ACTCATCAGCCGACTCACTGCTTGGACGTACACTTCCAGTCGTACGCTTTTCTTAGCCTCCTGCGTCCCTCCATTGCTCAAACGATTTATAGAAGTACAGGAATATCAACCTGTTGTCCATCGACTACGCCTATCGGCCTCGCCTTAGGTCCCGACTAACCCTGGGAGGACGAGCCTTCCCCAGGAAACCTTAGTTATTCGGTGGACGGGATTCTCACCCGTCTTTCGCTACTCATACCGGCATTCTCACTTCTAAGCGCTCCACATGTCCTTACGGTCATGCTTCACCGCCCTTAGAACGCTCTCCTACCACTGGACCATAAGGTCCAATCCACAGCTTCGGTAATCTGTTTAGCCCCGTTACATTTTCGGCGCAGGGTCACTCGACTAGTGAGCTATTACGCACTCTTTGAATGATGGCTGCTTCTAAGCCAACATCCTAGTTGTCTGTGCAACCCCACATCCTTTTCCACTTAACAGATATTTTGGGACCTTAGCTGGTGGTCTGGGCTGTTTCCCTTTCGACTACGGATCTTATCACTCGCAGTCTGACTCCCGGATATAAATACATGGCATTCGGAGTTTATCTGAATTCGGTAACCCGAGATGGGCCCCTAGTCCAAACAGTGCTCTACCTCCACGATTCTTGATTCCGAGGCTAGCCCTAAAGCTATTTCGGAGAGAACCAGCTATCTCCAAGTTCGATTGGAATTTCTCCGCTACCCACACCTCATCCAAGCACTTTTCAACGTGCCCTGGTTCGGTCCTCCAGTGCGTTTTACCGCACCTTCAACCTGGACATGGGTAGATCACTTGGTTTCGGGTCTACGTCCACATACTACATGCGCCCTATTCAGACTCGCTTTCGCTACGGCTCCGACTCTTCATCTTAACCTCGCATGTAAACGTAACTCGCCGGTTCATTCTACAAAAGGCACGCCATCACCCATTAACGGGCTCTGACTACTTGTAAGCACACGGTTTCAGGTACTCTTTCACTCCCCTCCCGGGGTTCTTTTCACCTTTCCCTCACGGTACTGGTTCACTATCGGTCACTAGGTAGTATTTAGCCTTGCCAGATGGTCCTGGCGGATTCCGACGGGATTCCTCGTGTCCCGCCGTACTCAGGATGCTAGTAGAGTTCATCAAGATGTCGCGTACAGGATTGTCACCTTCTTTGATGGGCCTTTCCAGACCACTTCTGCTATCTTGATTTCTTCTCACGTTCTAGTCCTACAACCCCAACAAGCAAGCTCGTTGGTTTGGGCTCCTCCCGTTTCGCTCGCCGCTACTCAGGGAATCGATTTTTCTTTCTCTTCCTGCAGGTAATGAGATGTTTCAGTTCCCTGCGTGTACCTCCTAATGAGCTATGTATTCACTCATTGGTAACACCCTATGAAAGGTGTTGGGTTCCCCCATTCGGAAATCTTTGGATCTTAGCTTACTTACAGCTCCCCAAAGCATATCGGTGTTAGTTCCGTCCTTCTTCGGCTCCTAGTACCAAGGCATCCACCGTGCGCCCTTATTCACTTAACCGTTGGTTAAATGTCGCATAGCGTTGCGTTTTGTTAAAAAACTCTTTTCGTTAGATGTTACTCTAACTCTCGGTAAATTAATTGGTTATTTGTTGTGATATAGTATTCAGTTTTCAAAGAACAAAATT
>JUUF01000357.1 GCA_001058355.1 Carnobacterium maltaromaticum | reverse complement strand
TAGTTACTTCAGTTGTTGGTTGTGCAACTTTTTTGTACCAGTGGATACGATTTCCTTCACGGTCTTTTTCTGTTTTAACAAATTCATATCCATCGATAGTTGCTGGATCTTTCCAACCTCTATCAGTTGCTTTAATTGATTCTTGTGTATCGATATCCTTATAATCTGTCACAAGTGAATCCAATACTAATTGTGCACTAGTAGAGTCACTAATAATACGATAGATATAGATTCCTTTAGAATCTTTACCATCAATAGTCGCTGTAGCAACAGTTGAAACGTCATATTGCATTTTTTCGATATCAATTTTAGATTTGTCGATGATATTAATTCGGTTTTTCCCTACACCAAAGAATACACCTAGTTCTTTAGGAACATCTCCTTCAATCATCTCAAGTGTAATTTTCTTTGCACTAACAGAAGTCACTTTGAATTTTGGAGCTACACCCGTTGGGAACACATAAGCACCGTATTGGTTTACGCTGTAATTACTATATACAGGTAAGATGAAGTATGCATTATGTGTATCGCCAACTTTAATTGCGTCAGCTCCACTTGTTTTCCACTCAATTCCTGAAGCATCGTTGAATTCTAGTTCAACAGTTGAACCAACCTTCATCCCTTCTCTTCCACGAACTTGGAATTGTGTAGACGTTTCATATGAGCCATCTGCATTGAACTTAATTGTATTTCCCGAAGGTGTGAAGTGAATAGAGTTTGTTTCAGTTGCAAATTTCTCTACTTTTGGAATATCTACTGTACTTGTTACAGAAGAATCTCCCACTTTAATCACTTGATTTAAAGTGTAGTCTTTATTCGCAATAACAGCTCCGTTATAAGCGTTATCTGATTTAATTGTGAACTGTGCTTGTTTCAACACATCAGGTTTTACCGCTTCAACTGCTTTTGTAAATGTGATTTTTAATGTAGCACGTGTTGATTCCAATTCAGCTTGTTCCATTTGAGCTTTGTCGTTCGAACCTTGACGAGCTTTATTTACATTTTCAAATGATACAACCGAAATTGTACCAATTTTCTTTCCTTCGTAAATAACATCTTTACCATTTAACGAAGTTAATACCGCAACGTTTTCTAATGTAATTGTTACATAGTCGCCTTCTTTCACGTCATCATCTGTTAATGAGACAGCGATATCTACGTCTGTGTAGTATTCATAGTTCTTAATATCATGGTTTTTAATCGTACCAGTTACTTTTGCATTTGCTTCTTTAGCAGCACGTGTTGGCGCCGCAGTTGTTGCTTCTGTTGTAGCTTCTGTCGTTGCAGTCGTTGCTTCTGTTGTAGCCTCTGTTGTTGCTGCAGCAGCTGTAGTCGCTTCTGTAGTCGTTGCATCTTCAGCAAATACAGACTTATTTGCTTGGAATGCTGTTAACAAAACACCGCACGACGAGATTGCTAACATCAGTTTTCCAATTTTACGAATTGATTGTTCTTTTTTCATCCAATCTTTCCTCCATAAACACTTTAGTTAGAATCATTTTACTATAACTTTGTACATTTTTCAACTAAATAATTCACAATTAATTCGAAAACTATTTTCATAATTTTCATTCATTTCCAAAAAAAAGAACAGTAGCTTAATACTACTGCTCTACTCCATGTTGAACTTTATTTTTAAAGATATAATACGCAATCATGAGAGGCACCATTGAACCAAACCACGCCATTGGATTGGCAACAGTTGCTCCGACAAAGCCGTACATATTTGAAAGAACCACTGCAGCAACAGAACGCATAATGAGTTCCATAATTCCAGCCAAGGTTGGCGTAAATGTTTTTCCCACCCCTTGTAAGGTATAACGGTAAATAAATAATAGTGAGAGGAAACTATAAGTTGTTCCGTTTGTAAGGAAGAATAGTCGTCCTAACTCTACAACAACCTCATGTCCCTCTCCTACGAAGGCACGAATAAGAATCGGACTAAATAGATTTAGAATAATCCCTACCACAATGGCAAATGTCAATGATAATTTGATACATTCACGCACACCAAGCCAGATACGATCATATTTCTTTGCACCATAGTTTTGCGCAGAATACGTCGCCATCGTTACCCCGAATGACATCATTGGAAGAATCGCTAACTGGTCAATCTTTTGCGCTGCCGTATGCGCCGCAACCGAAGTCGGTCCTAATTGATTCAATGCGATTTGAACCATAATCGTTCCAATGGCAATAATCGAAGCTTGGAACGCCATTGGGAACGAAATACGACAATGTTCTCTAATATTTTGCTTTGTCGCTACAAGGTCAGCTTTTGTTAATCTTAATACTGGAATTTTCTTCCAAATATAAACCACGCAGGCTACTGCTGAGAAGATTTGCGAAAGAACCGTTGCGTACCCTGCTCCTTCAACTCCCATTCCAAAGACTGCAATGAAGAGAATATCCAGAACGATATTCATCACACAAGCCATTACAAGGAAATACAATGGTGTTTTTGCATCCCCGATAGAACGGAAAATGTTAGATAATAAATTGTAAGCCATTGATGAGAAAATACCGCCAAAAATGACGATTAAATAATCATAGGCCCCATCAATGATCTCGGATGGTGTCTGCATGATTTCCAGAATTTGACGACAGAAAATCATACTTAGGGCGGTTAACACAATCGCCGTAGCAATGGAAATTAAAATAGAAACATAAAAACTATGCTTCACGCCCTTATAATCCTTGGCACCAAACCGTTGCGCTAATGGAATCGCAAGACCAGCCGTTAACCCTGTCGCAAACCCGATGATTAAAAAGACAATACTTCCAGTAGACCCCACCGCAGCTAACGCCTGCACACCAATGGTACGACCTACGATAAAGGTATCCGCCATATTGTATAATTGTTGGAATAAGTTCCCAATTAATAGCGGGATTGTAAAATTCCAAATCAGTTTTAATGGTTTTCCACTTGTCATATCCTTTGCCATCAGACACCCTCCTCTTCAAAAAATTAGCAAGTAATAGTATAAAACATTCCAATGAAAATGAACAGTAGTTTTGAAAAATTTCTTTTAAGAAAACGTCTTCTATGCTAAAATAAGACTGAAAAGAGGCGAATGTTATGGCAGATTTTGATAAAAATAGAATTGCAAAAATGCAACAATACTTAACAGATGTAACAGACCCTGAATTTAAAGGGAGCGCCACCGACAAAACTGTCGCTATGGCCGAATTATTTAATTACTATCATTCGGATTGGAAAGCTGATGCGAGTCACTTCGTCGATCAAAACTTAGAACTCTTTGACGATGAAAAAATGCAAATGCTCTTTCGAAATTCAAACAAGGGCCGCAAATCTCCACATACCATCATCCGACAAGAATCAAAAAGTAAGTATAAACGCCCGATGCGACCGGGGGAAGATTAGGCAGAAAGACAGAAGACAAGAAAAACCTCACAGTGTGAGGTTTTTCTGCTTCGTAGTCTTTCG
>JUUF01000356.1 GCA_001058355.1 Carnobacterium maltaromaticum | reverse complement strand
ATTAATTTATCATAACTGATTATCAATTTCAACCGATATGTTTTATTTTTTAAAAAGTTTTTCTATTTTATTAAAATGCTCAAGAAAGTCGGATTTCTTCTATATAAATCCATCGCGAAACCTTTACAATTTAGAATAACACTCGTATAATTAATAGTACAAGAAGCCGAAATAGCTCAGTTGGCAGAGCAACGCACTCGTAACGCGTAGGTCGCAGGTTCGACCCCTGTTTTCGGCATATGAAAAGCACTTAAAAGTCCTATAAAATAAGACTTTTAAGTGCTTGTTTTACGTTTTTATGCCATAATTTGTTCCATTTTCATAGATTTTCTCTTACATTGTCATATTCTGACTCTACTACTCTTAAACTCAATTATAACAACGATACACTACTAGGTAAGCTAAGCAACGTATTAGACAACGAAGAAAAGACTTTAAAGCTTATTATTCTATTTATAGAATTAATAGATAATCCATTCATTGCTTTTAAAAATGGAAATGTATTAATAGAAGCATTCTAGTCTTTAAGAGAAAAACTAATTGAGCTCAACTTAGAAAATCACGATGGAGAATTCGAGGATTGGCATTAAACAAACTAAAAAAGCGATAGAAATTTTCTGTCGCTTTTTGTCTTTTATTTTTTATTGAATTTGTTTAAAATCCACAACAGGATACATGCACCTACTACTGATACTATTACACTATGAAGATTTAAGCCTGTAACTTCATATCCACCGAAGAAGTTAAATACTGCTCCTCCAATAAAAGCACCAACAATACCAGTAAAGATATTTGCTACCGCACCCATAGATTCATTTTTATTCATAATAATACTTGCGATCCATCCAGAAAATGCGCCAAGTACTAACCAAGATAGAATACCCATTTAATTCACTCCTTTAAATAATAAAAAGATAGCACGGCATTCAGCCGCACTATCCTCAGTAAATATAATTATACGACTATTTTTCTTCAGATTTAGAATCAAGTGCGTCTTTAGCTTTTTCAACTAATTCAGTCGCAACATCTTTAACATCTGAAGCAATTTCTTTAGCTTTTCCAACAGCTTGGTCTAAAAGACCTTCTGCTTTTGTAGAGTCGTCGTTAGTAACTTCTCCTACAACTTCCTTTGCTTTTCCCTTAACTTTATCTGTAAACCCTTTATCTGTCATAATAAATCTCCCTTTCTGTTTGGTATTTACACTTTTAATTATACATTAAAACAACTCAAACACAATGTATCTGCTTACATTCACAAAAAGAGCCATTTTTGTCGTTTTTGTTACGGTTAAAATCGGGTTTCCTTCACAAAGTCATCTTATATACGCGCTGCGAATATTTTTTATGTTTATAATGAATAAATTTCAATATGATTTCCTAATACTGTAATTTTTACTGGTAAATCATCAGATTGGTCACCATCAATATCGGATTCTAATTTAGTATCTGATGAGATTGTAATATCTTTTGCTTTAATATATTCAATATTATCATTCTCAACAATGTCACCTTTTAACAAATCTGGAATTAATGATAATTTTGAAATTATAGATGCATTTTTCAAAATTAATATATTTGCATATCCATCTTTGTTTTCTTCAAATATTTTCTTGTCGGCATAATAATTAGAAAGCAAAACTAACACTTGACTAGCTTCCCCTTCGTAACTCCCATTTTCTGTTTCAATTTTAATATTGAATACCTCATCTTTAATAACGGACTTAATTGTATTTATTGCATAAGCTAATACTCCATACTTTGTTTTGTCTTCTATTTCAACGTTATGAATCGCCTCTGGTAAAGAACCTACACTGAAGATATATCCAAAATAGCTCTTATTTGCTTTTCCAATATCTATCGAATTTGTTTTATTAAAATCAAGTTGGTCAATTGCCTCATCAATATCTTGACTAATTTCTAGTAATTTAGTAATTAAATTGCCAGTCCCTCCTGGAATAATCCCTAATTTAGGAATATAGTCCTTTTCAGCAATACCAGAAATTACTTCATTAACAGTTCCATCCCCACCAAAAACAATTACCGCTTCATAATTCCCCTTTGAAGCTTCTTCCGCAAAAGCAGTAGCGTCTTTAGCTTTTTCAGTAATCTTCGTTTCAACGTATTCGAAGTATTCCTTTGCTTTATTTTCTAATTTTTCTTTATAGTCTAACGCCTTTTCTCCTCCAGAAGTTGGATTAATAATTAGCATTGCTTTTTTCATAAAAGTTATCTCCTTATAATCATTCTCAGAATTTTAATAATCTAGAAATAGATATATTACCTTTCGAGAGGTTTAAGCTATTATAGCATAGGTATTAAATTGTATTATTATCGCTGAACTTATTTACCGATAATGACTTTTGTCCCACATTACTTTTTACCGAAGAAAAGCTCTATTAGGAATAAGCCTATTATATCGAAACGGGACTGACCCCAAAAAG
>JUUF01000355.1 GCA_001058355.1 Carnobacterium maltaromaticum | reverse complement strand
CCAAACCAACTTTCCTTTTAATTAAATTTTATCATATAAACTATTATTTCATCAATAAAAGAGTAAAATTTAAATTTAAGAGGTGGATAAAATGAAGGTAATATATTTAGGCCCTACAGAGCCACATACTCTTGATGAAGGGAAAGAGTATGAAGTAATTTCAGAGGAAGATGGATGGTATAGAATAGTAGATAAATCAGGAGAAGATTATCTTTATCCAAAAGATGAATTTAAAATCCTAGAGGACTCACATAAAATTTGAGGGGTATCTGTGTTATATAATTTAGAAGGTGAACGTAAAATAGAAAATTTAACTATAAAAACGGGTAGTACACTAACTGAATATGCCGAAAAATTACAAAAGCAGGAGAAGTAACTCCTGCTTTTTGACTATTCGTATATTTTATTCTTACCGTGAGGGTGGAAATGTTTTTTTAGGCTGACCCAGAAACTGACCCAGATTTAAATTTATTCAAGTATATATTTATAAGCGGTTCAATGCTTAAAACGTTGAAATAACAACGTTCATAAACTGTTGTAAAGTGATGTAATTTGTTATTTTTTAATGGAAGGGTCAGTTGGATAGAAAATAATAGAAGCCAAGAAACATAAATCTATGTTTCTTGGCTTTTTTTCTAAAAGAAAATTATAGGTAAACAACACAAAATATATTATGTTTTTGGAATTTTATAGTTTCTTAATATTATTTGCTCAGATTTTTGGATATTTTCATATAAAATAATCCTTGATATATCAATGTTTTTGAACAAAAATGCACTTTAGGTGAAAATTTTACATTTTACGAGATATTACACTTGTATTATATTCAGAACGTGTTATAATATGTTCATCAAGAGATATAAAGAAAGGAGAATGGGTATGAGAAAACAACTATGGTCGAACGAAAATAAGACTGAACGGATTAACTTTACGATTGAGCCTTCTTTGAAAGAAGCATTTTTGAAGATTATCTCAACAGACGTATCAACTTATTTCCGGTCGGTCATCGAAAATGAAGTCGAAAGTCATCAGAAAAAAGTTGAAAACTGGCCCGATGCAATTAAAACATTGTTGCATGGACAGTTTAAGGCGTTCTCCGAACAAGTCTTCGGAACGTTTAATTACCGAGGACGGAACTATCCATATAAAATTTTGGATGTTATGTCAGTCGAAGAAGGACAACCACTTGAAGTTATTGACTACGAGGATGGGTTGGTATATGTAAAAGTGATTGAGGAAATCAATCCAGAAAAATTAGTATATGTAACTATTTAGAAAGAAGGAAATTTAAAATGCCAGTAACAATCTTAATTATCGCCGTAGTATTACTCTTATTAATCATTGCGTTCAAATCAATTCGTATCGTTCAACAAGGACACAAAGCTGCTGTTCAATCATTTGGACGTTATGTTGGAGAATTAGGACCAGGATTACACTTTGTAACACCAATTATTCGTAACATTGCTTACATTGTAGATATGCGTCAACGTTCATTAGACTTAGATCCTCAAGAAATCATCACAAAAGACAACGTTAATTTAACAATTGACGCTTCAGCTAAATACCACGTTGATAATCTTGAAGAATACTTATATGGAAACACAAACCCAGAAGGATTATTACTTTTAGATATCCAAAACGAATTACGTGACATTATCGGTACTATGACAATGGCTGAAATTCTTGGTGGTACAAACAAAATCAACACAGATTTAAACCAACGTGTATTCGGTAAAACAGACTCTTACGGGGTTACAATTGACCGTGTAAACATCGGTGAAGTAATTCCTCCACAAAGCATCGTTGAAGCGATGAACAAACAAATCACTGCTGACCGTGAACGTGATGCTGCGTTAATCGCTGCTGACGCTCGTCAAAAAACAGTTGAAATGGATACTAGAACTCAAAACAACAAATTATTAGCAGATGCTCGTGCACATGCTGAAAAAATCGCAATTGATACTCAAGCAACTGTTGCTCAATTAACAGCTATCAACAATGCGTTAAACGAATCTAACTTAAATGCTGCTGCGTTAGAATACTTAGCAATCGACGCTAAAAAAGCTCTTGCTGAAGGTCCAAACAATACAGTTGTATTAATGGATGGACAAAGCAACGCAAAAATTGCTGAAAACATTGCTTCATTAGCATCAGGTCGTAAAGTTTGGGACGAAGCAGGTAAATAATCATGAAACAACAAGCTAACAAATCTTTCTTTGGGTTGAAATGGCTTGCGGTACTGATTGCCACTTTATTGTTAGTAGGAACCTTTGCACGTGTTTCAACAGTCAATGCTGAAACTCCACCACCAGTAGACACCACAAAGATGAAGATACAAGGCGCCTTTGAACAAAAAATCAACTTTGTGGATGGGGAAGATTATAATGCGACAGTGACGATTAAGTTGACTTATAATAATCCTCAATATAAAGAGATTAAAGTTCCCGTTCAAATTAAAAACCTTCCAACAGGGAAGGGCGGTATTCGACTTTACGTATATCAAGATACAGATAATAGCCTCATAGTTCAATCATTTGTTGAGACCATTGAAGACCACAATGTTATCTATTATGATCTACTTCATGTCGAAGATGGGAAAGTCACAAAAGCGTTTCAATTCACGGCAACTGACAAAGAACGAACAAAATTTTTAGAAGACTTAGCAAATGCCAAGGACAAAGTGGAAACTACTACGGCTGAGAAAGCTACAAACTCAAACGAAAAGAGTTCAAACGCGAGTGACTCGAAAGGGAACTCAAAAGGCTCTGAAAGCAAAGATATCTTTGATCAGATTGATAACTTCTTTGATCAACTAGATACGGACAAAATTGGTGAAGGACTCGGTAAGGGAATATTTTATATCGTCCTTATCATCGCTGTTTTCTTCGGAATTAAAGGAAAACAAAATAAGGCGCGCAAGAATAATCGTAGAGCTCGAACTGGAAATACGCGTTCTGCTCAAAGAAATGGGGCGAATGCTCCTGCAGCTAGAGCACAAGGCACAAGCACTCCAGTAGTCGCTACAGAAGCTGTACCGCAACGTGTATATCGTCCGCGAAATAAAGTTTCAGATCCAAAACTTCGCTCACAAGAGAAAAAACAAGCAACAAAAAAAGCGCTACAATCGGCTTCAGGTCGTTCAAATACTTCAAGAGAAATGTATGTTGATACACGTGCTACAAGACCGGTTTCATACCGTCCAGCATCAAAAGAAAAATCACACACATTACCACGAGTGCTTTCAAGCAAAACACTCCCTCGTACTTTGAAAACACCGCGCTTAAAATAAAATCGTGGAAGCACCTAATCTCACACGTGAGGTTAGGTGTTTTTTTGCATGAAGTCGTGAAGCATTTGCACAAGAAGTACTATCGGAGTATGCTAAGTGAGAAGGGTGGAATTTATATGACGAAATTAGATGAATTAATCAAAAAAATTGAAGCAGATCCTCAAAATGCAGAGTATACAAAAGAAGGCATAGCGCCTTTATTTTCTGCACCACGAAAAGCGAAAATTCTGATTGTAGGGCAAGCGCCTGGTATTAAAGCGCAAGAGAGTCGCTTGTTTTGGAATGACCAAAGTGGCGACAACTTAAGAAGCTGGATGGGCGTAACTCGAGATTTCTTCTATCAATCCGATTTATTTGCAGTGGTTCCAATGGATTACTATTATCCAGGAAAAGGTAAATCTGGAGACCTTCCACCGCGCAAGGGTTTTGCTGAGAAATGGCATGAAGAAACGCTAGCCTTAATGCCAGATATTGAACTTATTATTCTTGTAGGGAAATACGCACAAGATTATTATTTAAAAGAGACAAAGAAGAAAAACTTAACGGAAACGGTCAAGGCGTATAAAGAATATTTACCAAAGATGTTTCCGCTCGTACATCCGTCACCTCTAAACCGTAGATGGATGGCCAAAAATCCATGGTTTGAAAAAGAAGTCTTACCTGAATTTCAAAAGAGAGTACAAGAAGTGATTAAAGGAGCCAAGAAATGAGAACAGAATTATATCCAGAAATCGAAATCTACAAGGAACACATGATTCCAGTGAGTGACTTGCATACGATTTATGTAGAAGAGTCAGGGAACCCATTAGGACATCCAGTCGTTGTCTTACACGGCGGACCAGGAGGGGCATCGTCTCCAGCGAATCGTCAATTTTTTGATCCAGAGTTCTATCGCATCATCCAATTCGACCAACGTGGATGTGGAAAAAGTACGCCGTTTGCGTCTTTAGAAGAAAACACCACGCATGATTTAGTGGCCGATATGGAGAAAATCCGCACAGCACTAGGGATTGAAAAATGGCTTGTCTTTGGTGGTAGCTGGGGGACAACGCTGGCCTTACATTACACGATTGCACATCGTGAACGCGTCGTAGGATTAATGCTTCGTGGGATTTTCCTTGGTCGTCAAAGCGATGTAGATTGGTTATACCAAGATGGAGCATCTCATTTTTATCCAGAGAACTTCGAGAAGTTTAAAGCATCGATTCCTGTTGAAGAACAAGGAGAACTGGTGAATGCGTACTACAAACGTCTGACTTCAGAGGATGAATCGATTTGTCTTGAAGCTGCACGTGCTTGGGCAGAGTGGGAACATGGCCTCGTGAAATTGATTCCGTATGAGCCGATTGTCTGGGATGAAGCGGGGATTCGCGGAGCACTGACGATTGCGCGAATGGAATGTCATTTCTTCTACCATCATTGCTTTGTGGAGGATGATAATTACATCTTGAATCATGCAGATGCCTTCAAGGGGATTCCAATGCATATTGTCCATGGTCGTTATGATGTGGATTGCTTGCCTAGTGCTGCGTTTGAACTCGCTCAAGCAGTCGACGGCGCAGAACTCATCTTTGCGCAAGCTGCAGGACATACCGCGATGGAACCAGCAACCATTGAAGCGTTAGTTGGTTTTAGTGAGAAATGCAAAACCTATTTTAAATAAAAAGAAAGGCTCGCAGAAATTTTCTGCGGGCCTATTTAAGTGTTTAGATTTTTTCAAGAAGCATTGCAGCAATGCGCTCTACATCGCGGTTACTTCCACGTAGCTCAAATTCATCGAGCACTGGAAAGCCAAAACGCTCAGAATATTGACGAGCAGTGAGGCAGAATTGCTTATTGAAGTTACGATTTCCGCTACCAATGACGCCAAAGCAATGTGCGTAATTATGTTCATAGGCTAAGAAATCGCCTAGAGGATTCGTTAAGACTTCGACGTCTCCATTGTCCACGCCATTTCCACCCTCTAAGTAAGTTGGAAGAAACGCAACGAATGGTTTTCCTACTTTAAAGTAGTCTTCTTGGCCTTTGACAAGGTCTTTCACATTCGTTAGTGTCACGTTTAAAGAGGGGTCCAAAAAGCGTAAATGGTCTTTTAAACGAGTGACAAAGTTGTGTGTATTTCCAGTTAAACTAATATAAATAATGGGTAATTCTTTCGACATTGAGCGACCTCCTGAAAGACATTTTACTGTCTATAAGTATACCGCACTTTCTCAAATCATTCTAGAGGGTGTTTTTAAACTTTTAAAAATCGTGAAAATCGGCTATAATACTTGAGAATAAACACGAAGGAGATACTCATGTCACACTTAAAAGAAGAAGTACAATCTCGCAAAACCTTTGCGATTATTTCCCACCCGGATGCTGGGAAAACAACGATTACAGAACAATTACTCTTATACGGGGGTGCGATTCGTCAAGCCGGTACCGTAAAAGGGAAGAAAACAGGGAAGTTTGCAAAATCTGACTGGATGGAAATCGAAAAACAACGTGGGATTTCTGTTACGAGTTCAGTAATGCAAGTGGAATACGATGGAAACCATATTAATATCGTGGACACACCAGGGCACGAGGACTTCTCAGAAGATACGTACCGTACATTAATGGCCGTGGATAGTGCTGTGATGGTCATCGACAGTGCTAAAGGGATTGAGCCGCAAACGAAGAAATTATTCGAAGTTTGTAGTATGCGTGGAATTCCAATCTTTACATTCATCAATAAATTAGACCGTGATGGACGCGAACCTCTTGAATTAATTGCGGAATTAGAAGAAGTATTAGGCATTGACGCGTATCCAATGAACTGGCCAATGGGGATGGGGAAAACGTTCCTAGGGTTATATGACATTTACAACAAACGTGTAGAATTGATGCATCCAGAAGAAAACGACGATAATGACTTCTTACCATTGAACGAAGATGGCGAAGTGGACGGCGATTATGCGTTCAAACAATCTACGCTTTATAGTCAAGCCATCGAAGACGCACAACTCTTACTAGAAGCAGGAAATGCGTTTGATGAAGAGAAGATTGCGGCAGGTAAATTAACGCCTGTATTCTTCGGTTCAGCCTTAACAGGGTTTGGAGTTCAAACGTTCTTAGACGCGTTCGTTGACTTTGCGCCAAGTCCATCTGCTAAGAAAACTGAATCAGGAGAATTAGTAGATCCACTACAAGAACAATTCACTGGATTCATCTTCAAGATTCAAGCAAACATGAACCCAGCCCACCGCGACCGTATCGCATTTGTACGTATCTGTTCAGGAGAATTCACTCCAGGGATGGATATTACCGTGAACCGTTCGCAAAAGAAAATGAAATTATCACATACAACGCAATTCATGGCCGATAGTCGTGAAACAGTTAAAGCAGCCGTAGCAGGGGATATCATCGGACTCTACGATACAGGGAACTTCCAAATCGGGGATACGATTTACTCAGGAAAAACTCCTGTTCAGTTCGAACCACTACCACAATTTACGCCTGAAATCTTTAATAAAGTTGCTGCGAAAAACGTGATGAAGCAAAAATCATTCCATAAAGGAATCGAGCAGTTAGTACAAGAAGGAGCTATCCAATTGTACAAGACTTACCATACAGGAGAATATATCCTTGGTGCCGTTGGACAACTTCAATTCGAAGTGTTCCAATACCGCTTGTTAAATGAATACAATGCAGAGGTAGTTATGACACCAATCGGAAGTAAGATTGCTCGCTGGATTGACGAAGAACAACTGGATCCAAATATGTCATCAAGCCGTAACTTATTATGTCGCGATAGATTTGATCAACCAGTCTTCTTATTCGAAAACCAATTTGCCTTAAACTGGTTTAAAGATAAACATCCAGAAGTCGAATTAAAAGCATTATTCTAAAAGCAACAATTAAAGCCTCTCTAATCCAAGTGATTAGAGAGGCTTTTCGTATTTGTAAGATTAAGCTTCGTATCCCATTAAGATTCCGCCTTGTTCTGCATAATAGCTGCAGACACCGCTTGTATGGATGCTTGATACATCCGCGTCTGGGAATTCGCTATGAACGGCTGCTTGAATTAAGCCGCAAATTTCTGGGTTACTGCAGTGGCTAATGACCACGCGGCCACCCTTGTAGCCATTCTTCTTCATTTCAGCCCAAACTGCTTGAACAGCTTTCTTTTGACCTTTTGCTTTGTGAAGAAGGTTTAAGGTTCCTTCTGGAGATGCGTTTCCGACTAAGCGGATATTGAGCATTCCGATAACGGCGCCGACTAATTTATTTAAACGACCATTTTTCACTAAGTTATCGACACGAGCTAGTGCGAATAATAGTTTTGTACTTGCTAAATAATCTTTTAATGCAGCTACGACTTCTTCATAAGAGAGGCCTTGTGCGATGAGTTCATTGGCTTTTTGTACGAAAAGAACCATTTCACCGCTGGCTGAAAGACTATCGAACACTTCGATATTTGTTTCATGAGCTTCTTCTAAAAGCATGTTTTTTGCGAGTTGCGCACTGTTTTGGCTTCCTGACAAGCCACCCGTAATCGTAATGGCGATGACATTTTCTGCACCTTTGTAAGCTTCAAGGAATGCATCTGGGCTAGGGCAGGCTGAAGCTGTTTGGTCTTTTGATTGATACATTTCAATCATCATAGCATCGATATCTAAAGAGGCATCATCTGTATAGTGTTTGTCACCTACTTGAACTGTTAGTGGTACGTTAATGTACTGTGTATCTGGAGCAAGATTCTCGATTTCGCGTAAATCACAACCTGAATCTGCAATAATTTTCCATTTCATAAGGGGTTCTCCTTTGAATTATATTTCTATTCTAAATTAATATACTTTGAATATCAAAACAAGTCAAATAATCTAGATTTTTCCTTTCATTTTAGTAGCATTTTAGCGCTTTCTGTAATATTGTAGAAGTGTAAAAATAAAAGGAGGAGTTTTATGACTCAAACTATTTCTTTCGGATATGGTTCAAAACCAGCTCAATTTATGGCGAATAAACTAAACCGTCACGGTGTCATTGCAGGGGCTACAGGTACAGGTAAAACTGTAACGTTAAAAGTATTAGCGGAGCAATTAAGTGAAGCAGGAGTTCCAATATTCTTATCAGATATTAAAGGGGATTTAGCAAGCCTTGCTGAAAAAGGCGAAGTAACTGAGAAGATTGCAGAACGTTTGGCAAAAGTTCATGTAGAAGACTTCGAACCAAGCTCATATCCTGTTGCTTTCTGGGATGTCTTTGGGGAAAACGGAATTAACATCCGTACTACAATCTCAGAAATGGGACCAATTTTATTAGCTCAATTATTAGGTTTAAATGAAACTCAAGAAGGTATTTTAAACATTGCGTTTAAAGTAGCCGACGACCAAGGATTATTATTAATCGACATTAAAGACTTACGTGCAATGTTAAATTACGTAGGCGCACATGCTGGGGAATTACGTAACTTATACGGAAATATCGCACAACAATCAATTGGTTCTATTTTACGTAGCTTACTCGTATTAGAACAACAAGGTGGAGACCAATTCTTCGGTGAACCAGCGTTTGAAATCAATGACTTATTCAAACAAGACCAAAATGGCCGTGGGGTCATCAATATTTTAGCGTCTGAAAAATTATTCCAAACACCAAAATTATACGCAACATTCTTATTATGGTTCTTATCAGAATTATACGAAAACTTACCAGAAGTTGGGGACTTAGATAAACCAAAATTAGTCTTCTTCTTCGATGAAGCTCACGTGTTATTCGGACAAAGCAATGCTGCAGTTCAAGAGAAAATCGAATTAATCGTTCGTTTAATCCGTTCTAAAGGAATTAGTATTTTCTTCGTAACACAAAACCCAACTGATATTCCAAATGCTATCGCGAGCCAATTAGGGAACCGCGTTCAACACGGATTACGTGCGTTCACTCCAGCTGAACAAAAGAACGTAAAAGCAGTTGCTGAAACTTTCCGTCAAGAAGATGGACAAGATTTAGTAACAGTAATTACAAACCTTAAAGTAGGGGATGCAGTTGTTTCAACACTTCAAGAAGATGGTTCTCCAAGCTTTGCAGAAGTAGTATCAATTTACCCTCCTAAGAGTAAATTAGATGCAGGTGATCCACTTGTTCGTCAACAACTCATCAATCAATCAGCATTCTACGATAAATATGCAGAAATGTTTGACCGTGAATCAGCTCATGAACAATTAGCAGCATTAGATGAGCAGTTCAAACAAGAGCAAGAAGCTGAACTTGCGCAAAAAGAAGCAGAAAAACAAGCAGAATTAGAGCGTAAAGAGGCTGAAAAACAAGAAGCTCTTGCACAAAAAGAAGCTGAAAGACAAGCAAAATTAGAAGAAAAAGAACGCGAACGTGAACAAAAAGAATTGGAACGTCAAGCGCGTCAAGCCGCTACAAAACGCGGAGATTCAGCAATGGACCGCTTCACTAAGAACGTTATGTCAAGTGTGGGTCGTGAAGTTGGCCGTGTAATTACACGTGGAGTTATGGGCTTATTCAAAAAATAAGAGGAGGCCAAAAGAATGGCAAATGTCGTTGTATTTTTCGCGCAAGGATTTGAAGAAATCGAAGGCCTTGCAACGGTTGATATTTTAAGAAGAGCAGGACACACAGTGCACACAGTAGGACTTGGCAGTGAAGTCATTACAGGTAGTCATCATATTCCTGTAAAAATGGATGATGTACTCGATACATTCTACTGGGCAGATATCGATGCGCTCGTACTACCAGGTGGGCTTCCGGGAGCCACTCATTTACGAGATGATGAATTTCTTATTAAGAAACTAAAAGAGTATTCTAAAAAAGGAAAAATTATCGCAGCGATTTGTGCAGCCCCAATGGCACTACACCGTGCAGGATTACTCAAGGGCAAGAAATATACTTGCTACCCTGGTGTAGAAAAAGACATCAATCAAGGAACGTATACAGGACAGCTCGTGGAAACAGATGGAAAACTCATTACGGGATGTGGACCAGCTGCAACCTTCGAATTTGCCTATACGATTGCAGAAGCGTTGGGTACTGATACAAGTGCTCTTCGTGAAGGAATGCAATATAATAAACTTCTCAAAAAATAAAAATAGCAAGAAGACTCGTCTCGAATAGGGGCGGGTCTTCTTTTGTTACAAAAATGTTACAATGTTACAAAAATATTAACTCAAACACTTGCAATTTAACCGGAAATTTGAGAAAATAATGAATGACAAAATAAAACTTAGTACATAGAAATCAGGTAATAGTATGCATAAAGAAGAATTAAAGGAAGTTGTTGGTCAACTTCGCAAAAAAGGGGTAAGAATTACACCTCAACGTGTTGCGATGCTTGAGTTTTTAGCAAGTGTACACACGCATCCAACGGCCGAAGAAATCTTCAAGGCGTTGACAAAAGAGGACCCACAAGTGAGTGTGGCAACTGTTTATAATAACTTAAATCTATTTATTAAAGAAGGCGTCGTAAAAGAATTGACGTATGGGGATAGCGCGAGTCGCTATGACTTTGATTTAGGACAACATTATCACGCCGTATGCGACGTGTGTGGGAAAGTGGTGGACCTTTATTACCCAGTACTCGAAGACGTTGAAAAAGCTGCAGAACAGCTGACAGGATTTAAAGTAAGAGGACACCGTATGGAAGTGTACGGAGTGTGCCCAGAGTGTCAAAAGAAACAAAAATAGTATTCGATTAAGGGGTATAGGAGTATGGAGAAGGTCATTCAACGAAGAGCCAAAAGTGGCAAAGATGAGCACTCAAAAAAGGAAAATAAATATACGCAAGCTCCAGAAGACTTCGAAGAAACAGAAGTAGTCGAAGAGGAAGCTCTTGAGGAACTGGAAGAAAAAGAACTCTTTGGTGGGAAAAAGCCTAAGAAGAAAAGACCTAAGAAAAAAATGAATAAAACGATTTTCTGGGTCATTGGGATTTTAACGTTTCTTATTTTGATTTTTGAATTATTAACAATTCACCGTATTATGGCAAATCAGTTCAATGAAGAAGAATTCAAACGTATTATTCAAGTCGAACAAGAAGATGCGAAGAAATATAACGAGAATTTAACCGTGAAAGATGAAACAAAAGGCAAAGTGGAAGTACAGGAGTTAATTCCAACAGATGCTTCTGGTAATCCGATTGAAGCCATTGCGACTGAAATGGACGCGTTGAAACAAGAAGTTCTTGAAAAGTACGCGGGAGCTACTAAGAAGACACTTATCTTCTTCAAGGCGTACCAAACAAAAATCATCTCAAACGTAAACGATATTCACTACTATGTGTCTGTTTATCAACAAAAAGAGAGTGGTTTTGAACAATTAGAGTTTAAAGAACTCTCACATCAATTAGTATTTGCGGATACATTACAACCGTTCGAGATTGCTAAATTATTTAACAATGAACTCGCAG
The DNA here is from genome assembly GCA_001058355.1 of Carnobacterium maltaromaticum. Taxonomy (GTDB): domain Bacteria; phylum Bacillota; class Bacilli; order Lactobacillales; family Aerococcaceae; genus Granulicatella. The sequence goes on along the minus strand of JUUF01000355.1, from coordinate 7,989 downwards.
TGTCTAACTTCTTCGTGAAGAAGGCTTTAGATGAAGGGAAAGCAAATGGTTTATTAGACGAGCAAACTGCTAAAGTGACTGCGCAATTTATGGACGGAAACTGGAAGAAGTTAGATGCTTCGATTATCCAAAACGGAGTTCGTGTGAAATATAAAGATGCAAGTGATCAAGATGCAGAATGGACCATTCCATTTACTGAATTATTTGCTTACATGAACGAAAACATGATTCCTGAAACAGAAAAAGACAATTACGAAGCGTACCTAGCGACTGTAAAAGAAAAACTAGGGAAGAAGAGAATTGCATTATCATTTGACGATGGACCTCGTGCAGAGACAACACCTAAAGTGTTAGAAATCTTGAAGAAATATAACGCGCACGCAACGTTCTATATCGTTGGAAGCCACGTAGAAGGCAATGAATCCATCATTAAACAAATCGTTGCAGAAGGTCATGAATTAGGAGACCACAGCTACAGCCATCCGTTATTGACGAAGAAATCAGCTGATGAAGTGTATCAAGAAGTGCATAAGACTTCTGATTTAATTGCAAAAGCAAGCGGAGGTTTGCGACCAATGAGTTTACGTCCGCCATATGGTGGGTTTGACAAGATGGTATCAGAACAAGCTGGTATCGCGATTGTAAACTGGTCTATTGACTCACTTGACTGGAAATATAGAGACGCAGCGAAAACAATCGAGCATATTAAAGAAAATGCGCATAATGGCGGAATTTTATTAATGCACGATATTCATGAAGAATCTGTTGAAGCTCTTCCAGCTGTTATCGAATATTTACAAGCAGAAGGCTACGAATTAGTAACGGTCACAGAATTAATGGCAGACCAACCGTTAAAACCAAATTACGTTTACTTTGACCGTGTAGAGAATAAACCAGTGCAGTAAGAACACTTGCATTTTTACTCAAAATAAGGTACATTAATTAAGTGCTTAAAGCACAGACCTTTTACAGAGTTTTGCGAATCACCAACGCTTTACTCAGTACAAGGCATAAATTAAAAGAAAGAGGTGTTTAGAAATGGCTATTTCTAAAGAAAAGAAAAACGAAATCATCAAAGAGTATGCGTTACACGAAGGAGACACTGGTTCACCAGAAGTACAAATCGCTGTATTAACATACGAAATCAACCACTTAAATGATCACATCCGTGTTCATAAAAAAGACTTCCACTCAAACCGTGGATTAATGAAAAAAGTTGGTCACCGTCGTAACTTGTTAGCATACTTACGTAACAAAGATGTTCAACGTTACCGTGAACTAATCAACCGTTTAGGATTACGTCGTTAATTTTAAGCCAATTGAGAACTCCCAGGCATTCGTGCTTGGGAGTTTTTTGTTGCTGTGAAACTTTATAGCGGTTAAACGATATAGCATATAAACTATATTGCGACAGGAAGAAAAACATACAAAAAAGGCACAAGATCCAGTCGTGGAATCTTGTGCCTTCTTTTATTTGTATTAAAATTCTTTAATCGAGTGTGAAACGATTTGACGGTAACACATCATATTCTTGCTATTGTTCGATTTAATCACGTTACGCAAGATTTTAAATGCAGAACGTCCTAATTCGAGCGTATGCACGTCTACATAAGCATCGATTTGAACAGAAGGACGTACAGAGTCGAATGTAATAATCGGCATCTGAATATGCTTCTCGTTTAAATAGCGCGCAGCTCCTTCTGCAAAGAGGGAGTCGGCTGTCACGAGTCCATCAATTGTTCCGGCCTCGAGAAGCTCTTTAATCGTCTCGTAACCACGCTCAATCGTAAATTCATCTACTTGAGCAATGAGTTTCTCGTTAACATCAAGTTCGTATTCTTTGAGAGCTTTGATATATCCCTCGAGACGTTCTCTAGATACGAAAAGTTGGTCACGACCACCGATAAAAGCAATCGATTTGGCGCCTTTATTAATGATGTATTCAGTAGCATCAAGTCCCGCTTTTTCATTGTTATTATCGACAAATGAAATAAGAGGGGAAAGTGTCTTACCGATAATCACCGCTGGAAATTCTTGTTCAATCGCAAAGTTCACAAGAGGGTCTTCCAATTCCCCGTATAGGAAGATTAGACCGTCCACACGACGTCCTAAAATCGTATCCTTTAGAATCGCTAAGCGCTGATGATTATCTTGTCCTGTACATAATTGAATCGAGTACTGGTGGTCCGCTGCGATTTGCGCAATCCCTCGGATGACTTCCGGGAAGAATGAGTTTTGATAGAACGCATCAGAGTCTTCTGGGAGAACTACACCAATGACATTCGTTTTATTACTAGCTAAGCTACGAGCATTGACGTTTGGGTGATAGTTTAATGTTTCCATCGCCTGACGTACTTTCTTCTTTGTTGCGTCGCTGATGCTTGATTTATCTTGCAATACGCGCGTCACAGTCGAAGGGGAGACCCCTGCGAGTTTAGCCACATCTTTAATCGTGGATGCCATCTGTATTCCTCCTTTCTTGTAATAAATGATTTCTAAAAGAAAACACTGGATACGAACTTACAAAAATCCATATCCAGTGCCAAAATGGTTCTAAGATTTAATCGCTCCGTCAACCATACCTTTCATGATATGTTTTTGTGCGAGAATGAATAGGATAATAACTGGTAACATAATGAGTAATGTTGAAGTTAAGATCATATCCCATTGTTTTGTAAATGAACCGGCGAAGTTTGAAACCGCGATTGGTAATGTTTGAATCGCATTTCCTTTACCAAGTAATAGAAGTGGTAATAGGAAGTCGTTCCAAATCCAGATACCGTTCAAGATTAAGATTGTAACGTAGATTGGTTTTAAGATTGGAAGAACTACGTAGAAGAATGTTTGCATTTTGTTACATCCGTCTAATTCCGCAGCTTCTTCGATTTCTAAAGGAACCCCTTTGATGAATCCGTGGAACATGAACACTGAAAGTGACATACCGAAACCTGTGTACGCTAGGATAATCCCTGGGTAAGAACGTAATAAGCTGAATCCGAAGATTGGCATTGTAATGGCGTCACTCATGATTTTGAACCAAGTTACTAATGGATACATTACAACTTGGAAAGGAATTACCATTGAAGCTACGAAGATGAAGAAGATCACTAATGAAGCTTTAGAACGGTAACGAACTAATCCCCATGCAGCAAGAGCAGAGAATAAAGTGATTGTAAATAATGAAATCACAGTAATAATCGTTGATGCTAAGAATGATGAAGGATAGTTAATAGATGGGTTTTTCCAAATAGTAACAATGTTTGTCCAAAGTTGTCCGAAACTTGCAGGAAGTGCAAGCGGATCTGCTAGGATGTCAGCAGAACTCTTTGCAGAGTTGATCACTAAAAGAACGATTGGACTTAAGAAAAGTAAGAATAGGAGTATTCCTAAAATTTCAAGAAGTAAGATTCCAAATTTTTGTTTTTTCATTATAAGTCAATCTCCTTCCGTTTAGTGATAGATGTTTGAATCAAGCTGATGACTACTAAGATGAAGAATAAGATAACAGCACGAGCTTGACCTTGAGCCATTAAGTTATCTCCTGAAGCAGTGTTGTAGATGTTCATCGTAATGAACTCTGTACTTTGGATGGCTTTATCATGCCATAGTAGTGAAGGTCCACCACCTGTTAATGAGAAGTTCACATCGAAAATCTTGAATGAGTTTGTAATTGTCAAGAAGAGCGATACAGTGAACGCTGGCATTACCATTGGGATGATAATGTGACGTAGACGTTGCCATGCATTAGCACCGTCAAGTGAAGCAGATTCTACAAGACTTGATGGTACGTTTTGTAGGGCTGCAAAGTAAATCATCATGATATAACCTGCATATTGCCATGTGTTTGTGATAATCAAAGCTGTAACAGCTAATTTCACATCCCCAAGGAATAGGTTATTAATTAAAAAGTCGCTTCCAATCATTTGACCTAAAGCAGGGAATACTGAGTTATAAATGAATTGCCAAATGTAACCTAGTACAAGACCCCCGATTAAGTTTGGAATGAAGAATCCAGCACGGAAGATGTCTTTAAGCTTAATTTTACTTGAAACAAGTAGAGCTAAGCCGAATGATACAATGTTAATCACGATTACGTTAAATAATGCGAAGATTACTGTGATCATTAAAGAGTATTGGAAACGTGTGTCCGATAAACTGTCTGTAAAGTTTTTAAGTCCCACAAATTGTAAGTTAGTTTGTGTAACGCTCTTCCAGTCAGTTAGTGAGTAGTAGAACCCTAAGAAGAAAGGCACGATAATAACAAGTGCAAAGATGATAAATGCAGGTAACACTAAGCGGTAAAAATTGCGTTTTGCACGAGCTTCTCTGCTTAAAGCTTTCTTATTCTTAGACATATAAGAGTTCCTCCTTTATTAAAATTAAGCGGTGAGGGTAGTCACCGATTTGGTTCTATTGTAGCACATAACCCACAGTCACTGAAAGTGGCTGTGGGCCCCATGCAAACAATATTAATGATTATTTTTTAAGTAAGCTAGGCACTTCTTTGATTTGATTAGTAATCAATTCTTCGAATTTAGCTTTGTCGATTTGACCTTGAGCATATTGTCCATAGATTGGTCCTAATTTGTTCATTAAGAAGTTATCAGGCATGAAGTATGGGTTATCAAATGAGTAAACAGGTTTCTTCGCGCTAATCCATTCAGCTAAGAAACGAGATAATGGAGCTGATGGTTTCTCAGTTGTGTTAGAGAATGGAGAAATCATGTTAGCTTTGTTTACGATGTAGTCTTGACCTTCTTTAGTATCAGCTAAGTCGTTGAAGAATTTGTTGATGTATTCTAAAGCTTTAGTGTCTTTGTTAACTACGTAGTAAGATGGAGCACCGATGAATAATCCGTCAGCGTTTTTATCTTTACCAAGAGTTTGATAAGGAATGAATCCCATTTCGAAGTTAGCGTTTAATTGTTTTAGGTTAGGATCTTTCCAGTTACCTTGGTGTAGGAAAGCAGCTTTACCTGAAGCGAACGCTGAGTCCATGTCTTCTTGTGTACCAACTGTTAAGAGTTTTTTCTCTGTGTGATTGAATAATAATTCAACCCAGTTAGCGTAGTTGTCTAAACGAGTTTTGTCCATTTCGCCTTTAAGAACTTGTTCAGTTACTGAACGGTCGCCGTTTGGAAGACCAGAACTTAAGTAAGCACCGAAGTCGTGGATACCCATAATCCAAGTTTCGCCTTCTTTAGTTGCAGTAGCAACAACAGTAGATAATCCTAACTCAGATTTTTTGCTTTCTAATGTGTCCATTGCTTTTTGAACAGCTTCAAATGAAGTTAGAGTAGATGGGTCGATACCAGCTTTAGTTAAGATGTCTTTGTTGTAAGCTAATCCGTAACCTTCTACAGATACTGGGAATCCGTATACGTCGTTTCCTTGTTTGAATTCGAATTCAGTTTTGTCAATCCAGTCACCTTTTAATGGTTGGATGCTGTCTTTCCACATGTCGTAACCAGCTTGACCTTCGATTACGAATACGTCAGGAGCTGTACCAGCTGTGAATTCTGTTTTTAATTGGTCAGAGATTTTACATGAACCAGAACATGTTTTAATGTTAACAGTTACTCCGTTCTTTTCTCCCCATTCTTTTGCATAAGCTGTTAAAGCTTCTTGAATTTCACTCTTGTTACTATATAAAGTGAATTCTTTTTTGCTCTCAGAGCTTCCTCCGTTAGAAGAGTCTTGTTTTGCTCCACATCCAGCTAGTGCTAAACCAGCTAAACCAAGAGCTAATGATTTTGTAAACCATTTGTTTGCCATAATATTTTCCTCCTTAAATTTCGTTATAGATTACGCAAACGATTTCTTAACTGAACTCAGTATACCGCTTTCATGAAACGTTTGCAAGTATTTTTATCAAAAAAATTTTTCACTTCTTAAAAATGCGGATTTAAAGCGATTTTCTTAGGTTATTAATATTTAAATAGTCCGAAAAACACGATAAAAACGCCGTTATATACAAATAGAATAAAAAAGTTGAAAAATATTACTTGAGTTATTAAACAAAATATTCTAATATTAAGGCAAGCGGTTGCGCAATGTTTGCGCATTCAATGACTAGTAGAAATATCTATTATATAGAAAAGAGGGATTTATAAATGAGCAATAGAGAATCAGGTGTGTTAATGCATATCTCATCATTACCAGGTAACTATGGTATTGGTTCTTTTGGAAAATCAGCATATGATTTTGTAGATTTTCTTGTTCGTACAAAACAAACCTATTGGCAAATTCTTCCATTAGGAACAACAAGTTATGGAGATTCTCCATACCAATCCTTTTCTGCTTTTGCAGGAAATACGAACTTTATCGATTTCGACATTTTAATAAAAGAAGGTTTAATTGATAAAGAAGACGTCCTTACAAATTGGGGCGAAGATGAAACGACGGTTGACTACGCATTATTATATGAAAAACGTCGTCCAGTTTTAGAAAAGGCAGTAGCTGCTTTCCTTGCAAAAGGTAAAACTCCTGCATACGAGAAATTCGTAGAGGAGAAAGCAGAGTGGTTAGAACCATTTGCAGAATACATGGCGATTAAAGAATTTTTCGATATGAAACCATGGACAGCGTGGAGCGACGAAGCTATCAAACGTCGTCAACCAGATGCGTTGGCCGAGTATCGCACACGTCTTGCAGATAAGTTAGAATATCACCGTGTAACTCAATTCTTATTTGATGAACAATGGCATGCTCTTAAAAAATATGCCAATGACAACTTCATTCAAATTATTGGTGATATGCCAATTTATGTGGCAGCAGACAGCGTAGAAATGTGGGCAACACCACATTACTTCAAAACAGATGAAGAAGGTAATCCACTTTGTGTAGCTGGATGTCCTGCGGATGATTTTTCTCCGCTAGGTCAATTATGGGGGAACCCAATTTATAATTGGGAAGCAATGAAAGAAGATGGATACACTTGGTGGAGCAAACGACTACAAGCAAGTTTTGAATTGTTTGATGTCGTTCGTATCGACCACTTCAGAGGTTTCTCAGCTTACTGGGAAATCCCAGCAGAAGCAGAAAACGCAACAATCGGGAAATGGGTTAAAGGTCCTGGGTATGATTTATTTAAAGCGGTGAAAGAGCAACTCGGAGAATTGCCAATTATCGCAGAAGACTTAGGTTTCATGGATGAAGATGTCATCAACCTTCGTGAAGCTACTGGATTCCCAGGGATGAAAATCTTGGAATTCGGGTTTATGGGTGAAGATCCTAAGAGTGGAGATTTACCTCATCATTATCCTGTCAATGCGGTTGCCTATACAGGAACGCACGATAATGATACAGTATTAGGGTGGTATAAGTCGGCTACAGAAGAAACTCGAGAATTTTGTAATCGTTACTTAAACCGCCGCGACGAAGAGCCAATTAGCTTTGCGTTACTTCGCGGACTATATGGTTCTGTCAGCCGTATGACAGTTGCAACAATGCAAGATTTACTACAATTAGACGAAACAGCTCGTATGAACATTCCAAGTACACTAGGTGGGAACTGGGTATGGAGAATGACCAAAGAGCAGTTAACGGAATCAGTAGAAGAGTTCTTACTTGGAATTACTGAATTGTATGATCGTGCAAATCCGCATCATAATGTGGATGTTAAAGAGGAGTTAGTCGAGGAAGAAAAATAACCTCGCGCACACTAAAAAGGAGAGAACAATGCAAGATTTTAAACAATATGTAGAAGGAAACTTAGGCAAGTCATTAAAAGACTGCTCAAAAGAAGAAGTTTACTTAGCCTTATTACAATTTACAAAAGAAAAAAGCGCAGCCTTACCACAAAATAATGGTAAGAAAAAAGTGTATTACATTTCTGCTGAATTCTTAATCGGTAAATTATTATCAAACAACTTAATTAACTTAGGCCTTTACGATGAAGTAAAAGAAGTGCTTGCTGAAGCAGGGCATACATTAGCTGAAATCGAAGAAATCGAATTAGAACCATCTTTAGGAAATGGTGGTCTAGGA
>JUUF01000354.1 GCA_001058355.1 Carnobacterium maltaromaticum | reverse complement strand
CTGAAGACGTTAAAGAAAAAGCAGAAGACGTTAAAGAAGAAGCTTAATTTCATTAATAAACAACGAAAGCCTGGGGATTTTCCCAGGCTTTTTATTTTTTGATTAGAATTCATATTTAACGGCTGTGAAGAGTTTTGCACCGTCTTTTGTTACGGCTAAGCAGTCTTCAATACGTACCCCGTAGTCACCTGAAATATACACACCAGGTTCAACAGAGAAGCACATCCCTTCAACGAGTTCCATATCGTTTCCTTCCATAATAGAAGGGAACTCATGAACGCTTTGTCCAATTCCGTGTCCAAGGCGGTGGATGAAGTATTCACCATATCCAGCTTCCGCGATAATGTCACGAGCAATCTTATCAATTTCGCTAGCTTTCATGCCAGGTTTTACGGCTTGGATAGCTGTATCGTGTGCTTTTTGTACAATGTCATAGATTTCTTGATGGCGTGGGTCTTTCGCGCTTTCGCTTCCAAAGAAGACCGTACGAGTAATGTCACTTGCGTAGCCATCGACCATCGTTCCTAGGTCAAAGAGGACCCATTCGTTTTCTTTAAGGGTACGGTCTCCAGGTTCACCGTGAGGATCCGCAGCGTGGTCTCCAAAGAGCACCATTGTATCAAAGCTCATTTGAGAGACACCTAGTTTTTTCATTTCGAATTCGATAATGGCAACGACTTCGCGTTCTGTAATGCCAACTTTCAAGGCCTTCTTTCCAATTTCAATGGCTTTATCGGCAAAGGTTCCTGAGTAGACGAGTTTATCGATGGCCTCTGCGTCTTTTACGAGACGAAGTTGTTGCACGACTGGCGTTAAGTCCACTGAGAACTGAATACCAGGGAAGTGCTTTTGCAATTGTTCAGCTGCAAAGAGTGAGAAGTCCACTTTTTCCACGGCGAAATTAAGCTCTGTAGGGAAGTGTTCCTTAATCGCATCTGATAAGAGTTTCCAACCATCTTCATGGTCTTGATAACTCTTCACGATAAAGCCGGGCTCAGCTTTTTGAGCGACTTGATGTTCTAATGCTGGAACGAAGAGTAGCGGAGTAGCACCGGGTGTATATACAAGGGCTACAATTCGTTCATGTGGTTCTGTTGAGAATTTCGTCAAAAGACGAATGGTCTCTGGATTTTGGATAAAAACAATCGGATTTTGTTTTTCTTTCATTTCACTTTCCAATTGCATAAAAGTAGCATTTAGTTTCATAATTTCATCTCCTTGAATCTATTGTAGCATATTATTACATCAATGATGTAAATAGTTTCAAAAATTATATGAAAATTGTTGTTAAACGCTTGCAAAAGATTTATGAAAGTGCTACCCTAAGATTAGATGAAAAGATGCACAAAGGAGATTTGTAGATGGAAAAGCAAACAATTACGATTTATGATGTTGCTCGTGAAGCAAATGTATCCATGGCTACTGTATCACGTGTAGTAAATGGGAACCCTAACGTAAAACCAGCAACTCGTAAGAGAGTGCTAGATGTTATCGATGAATTAGATTATCGTCCAAATGCCGTTGCTCGTGGACTTGCAAGTAAAAAAACTACGACTGTTGGAGTCATCATTCCAGATGTCACAAACCTTTACTTTGCGAGCTTAGCGCGTGGGATTGATGACATTGCGACAATGTATAAATACAATATTATTCTAGCGAACTCAGACCAAAATAATCATAAAGAAATTCAAGTGTTAAACACATTATTATCAAAACAAGTAGATGGTATTTTATATATGGGAAACCATTTAACACCTGAATTACGCACTGAAATCATTCGTTCTAAAACACCAATTGTTTTAGCAGGAACAATGGATGCTGAACATGAAATTGCGTCTGTCAATATTGATTATAAAGAAGCGACTCAAGAAGCGGTTGAAACATTAATTGAAAACGGACATAAGAAAGTGGCTTTCGTAACTGCTGCATTGAAAAATATAGCTTCTGTAGACTCACGTTTAGAAGGATATAAAGCAGCTTTAGAGAAAGCGGGTATTAAATTCGATTCTAAATTAGTATACGAAGTGCCATTGACATACCATGCAGGTGAATCAGTCGCAGAACGTATTCATAAAGCTGGCGTAACAGCTGCAATCGTAACAGACGATGAAACTTCAGTAGGATTATTAAATGGATTAATCGACTTAGGAATTAAAGTTCCTGAGAAATTCGAAATCATCTCAAGCAATAACTCTAAATTAACGAAGATGACACGTCCAATTCTTTCAACAATTGCACCACCTTTATATGACATTGGTGCCGTAGCAATGCGTCTATTGACGAAGATTATGAACAAAGAAGAGATTGTAGAATCTGAAATCACATTACCTTACAAGATTGAGTTACGAAACACAACTAAATAAGGACATACAAACAGCCAATCAAATGAACGATAGGCTGTTTTACTTTCTTCCTATATAATAGAAGCAATTAAAAAGGCTGGACATTTGTCCAGCCTTTTGTTTGTTTAATGTTAATGTGCCTGCGTTGTTGCAGGAGCCTGGGTTGCAGGTGCTTGAGTTGTAGGAG
>JUUF01000353.1 GCA_001058355.1 Carnobacterium maltaromaticum | reverse complement strand
GAATATTCCGATGGTTTTTTACTTTACTTTTTAGCTCTTTTTTTAGCTTGTGCTTTCATTGAAGCAGCAATTTGACGAACTTTTTGTTCAGATGGTTTTTGACCCATTTGAGTCATCATACTACGAATCATATCTTCATCAAATGGTGGGTTTTCTACAAAGTAGTTCATCATTGTACGACGTGCGATAAAGAAACCACCGATTGCACCTGCGACTGCAGCAAGAATCACGATTAAAATCCATGCTCCTGTTGACATTTGGCTTTCTCTCCCTTCAATATGTGTATCCTTGTCTATTGTACTAAATTATTAAAGAAATGAAAAGCCTTGCGGTAAAGTTTTCATTTGTTAATTTTGCAAAGCAATTACACATCGGAAAATTATTTTACTAAGCTTTTTGCCAAAACATAGTTTCCTAAAGTAGCAGAACCGTTATTATCAACAGCAGGCGTTACGATAAAGTCCTTCACTGGCGGTGTTGGTACATATCCATTTAATAATTCTTCAAACATACGATGAACTCGTTCCAACATATGATTTTGAGCCATTACTCCTCCGCCAAAAACAATTTTTTCAGGACGGAAAGTTAGTGTTGCTTGGATGGCTGCTTGAGCAATGTAGCTAGCCTGAACATCCCACACATCACTAGCGATATCGATATGTTCCCCACGCACTCCAGTACGTGCTTCTAAACTTGGTCCAGCAGCTAAACCTTCAAGACAGCCTTTGTGGAAAGGACAAACGCCATCAAAGTTATTTGCCACATCAATCGGATGCTTACTTACATAAATATGTCCCATTTCAGGATGACTAGTGCCTCCAATAAATTCACCACGTTGAATTACACCTGCACCAATTCCAGTACCGATTGTGTAATAAACAAGCGTTTCAATATTTTCTCCACGATTGTTACGCGCATAAACTTCTCCGTAAGCAGAACTGTTTACGTCTGTTGTGAAGTAAATAGGTACATCTACTCTCTTCTTTAATGCTCCAACAACATCCACATTTGCCCAATTTGGTTTTGGAGTTGTTGTGATATATCCATATGTTTTAGATTTAGGATCCACATCAATCGGTCCGAAAGAACCAATCCCGATGGCTGCTAGATTTTTGAATTTAGCAAAAAAATCAGCTGTTTTCTTTAAAGTCTCTTGTGGAGTCGTTGTTGGAAATTGTAGTTCCTCAACCGTGTTGAATTCTTCGTCTGCTACCGCACAAATAAACTTTGTGCCGCCAGCTTCTAAACTTCCATATAAGTTTGTCATAGGCCTAAAGCTCCCTTGGTTATTTTTTATTATTGTATCATATTTTTACCTAAAAAAAGAAGACGAATCCTGTAATAGAATTCGTCTTCTAGAAAAATTATACATGTAATTCTAATACTCGAGTTTTATTCGTAACAGAACCAGTTGCGATTGGAGTCACTTCTGCATAATCCATGGTGTTAGTGATAATGACCATTGTTGTGTCATCTAACCCATTTGCAGCAATCACTTCAGAATCAAATGTTCCGATAATGTCTCCTGCTCTTACACGGTCTCCTTGAGATACTTTTGCTTCAAATCCTTCACCATTCAATGAAACAGTATCGATTCCGACGTGAATAAGAATTTCAGCCCCATTATCTGTTTTTAATCCATAGGCATGGCCTGTTGGGAACGCAATCGCGATTTCAGCATCTGCTGGAGCGTATACAACTCCTTTAGATGGCTTCACTGCAATACCTTGACCCATAACTCCGCTTGAGAATACTGGATCATTTACTTCGCTTAAAGCCACAACTTCGCCAACGATTGGTGAACGCAATTTTTCATCAGCACGTTCAGACGTTGCTACAACAGGTTCTTCCTCTTGAGTTTCTTGTGAAGAAGGTCCTTCTGCTTCAACAGGTGTATCTAACATAGAATCGTCGTAACCGAATAAATAAGTAAACGTAAATCCTAATGCAAATGATACTGCAACCATGAATAAGTATTGTGGTAATTGCCCGTTTCCGACATAAAGCATTGAACCAGGAATGATTGTAATTCCGTTACTTGTACCCGCTAATCCTAGTAAAGCTGAAAGAGCTCCACCTAACGCACCTGCTAACAATGAAAGAACGAATGGTTTACGGAATCGTAAGTTTACCCCGAAGATAACAGGTTCAGTAATTCCTAGGAATGCTGATAAAGCCGCTGGGAATGTTAATGCTTTTAATTTTGGACTCTTCGTTTTAACACCAATCGCAACCGCTGCAGCCCCTTGAGCCGTCATCGCAGCCGTAATAATAGCATTAAATGGGTTTTGTCCAGTCGCTGATAATAAGTTAATTTCTAATAAATTGAAGATATGGTGAACACCAGACACAACGATTAATTGGTGTGTACCACCGATGATTAATCCACCAAGACCAAATGGTAAATACAATACAGTTGTTGTAAGTGAAAGAATCACTTTTTCTACCTGATGGAAGATTGGTCCTAATACAAATAGTCCTAAAATTGACATTACAAATAATGTAATAAATGGTGTTACTAATAAGTCCAATACTTCTGGTACATATTTTCTAACCCATTTTTCAAAATTAGCACCTACAACCCCGATGATAAACGCTGGTAAAACAGAACCTTGTAATCCAACGACATCCACAAGACCGAAGAATTTAATTGGAACAATTTCCCCACCTTGAGCAACCTCCCAAGCGTTAGGAAGAGAACCAGAAATTAACATCAGACCAAGTACAATCCCGATTGTTTGATTTCCACCAAACACTTTAAACGTTGACCAAACTACTAAGGCTGGTAATGCGATAAAGGCAGTGTCTGTTAAGATTTTAGAATAGATTAAAAAGTCAGATGGTAATACAACACCAAAAGCCTCTAATAATCCACGAAGACCCATGAAAAGACCAGTTGCAACAATCGCTGGAATGATTGGAACGAATACATCCCCGAATGTACGAACAGCACGTTGGAACCAGTTCCCTTGTTTTGCTGCCTCGGCTTTCATTTCGCTAGTTGTTGAAGTTGGTAAGCCAAGTGATACCACTTCATCATAAATACGGTTTACAGTTCCTGTACCAAAAATAATTTGGAATTGCCCTGCGTTGAAGAATGCTCCTTGAACTTTCTCAATATTCTCGACTCTATTTGTATCGATTTTTTCTTTATCTTTTACCATGATACGAAGACGCGTTGCACAGTGCGCTACACTACTAACGTTGTCTTTGCCACCAATGGCTTCGATAACACTTTTTGCAATTTCAGTATTATTCATCCATTACACACTCCTTTATAAAAATTGTTACTAATAATAGCACATTTATTTCATTTCGAATTTTATCATTATACCGCTATAAGTCAAGTTACATCTGATATTGAATCACAAAAAGAACACTTTAGCAAAAAAGCTTGCATTTACGCGGAAAAACACGTACTGTAAAGATACAATTTTAGAGGAGGAATCCATCATGAAATGGACAACTGAACTTAGATACAAACGCTATGAAGATTGGACTCAAGCTGAGAAAGAACAATTGAAATCTACAATGGAAAAATCCCCTTGGAGAGCGAAATACCACGTAGAACCATCCAGCGGATTGCTAAATGACCCTAATGGTTTTTCTTATTTCGACGGTAAATGGATTGTGTTTTACCAAAACTTTCCTTTTGGCGCTGCTCATGGATTGAAATCATGGGTACAACTAGAAAGCGATGACCTTGTGACATTTAAAGAAACTGGAGTCAAAGTCCTTCCAGATACTCCTATGGATAGTCATGGCGCTTATTCAGGTAGTGCAATGCAATTTGGTGATAAATTATTTCTATTTTATACTGGAAATGTGAGAGATGAAAATTGGGTTCGCCATCCTCACCAATTAGGGGCACTTATGGGTAAAGACGGTCATATTGAAAAACTTGGAAAAGATTTGATTCCAAAACCAAGTAATGCTACAGGTCACTTTAGAGACCCACAAATTTTCCAATATAAAAATCATTATTACGCGATTGTAGGTGGTCAAAATCAAGAAAAAAAAGGCTTCGTTCGACTCTACCGTGCTGTTAATAACGATTATAGAAATTGGGAAGAAATTGGGGATTTAGACTTTAAGAATGACAATACCGCTTATATGATGGAATGTCCGAACTTGGTCTTTGTAGATGAAAAACCAGTACTGATATACTGCCCTCAAGGATTAGATAAAGACGTATTCCACTACGATAATATTTATCCAAACTTATATAAAATCGGTGAAACATTCGACCCAGAAAATGCGACGATCACACCCGTTTCTGAGCTTCATCAATTAGACTACGGTTTTGACGTTTATGCTACTCAAGCATTTAACGCACCAGACGGCCGTGCGCTTTGCATTAGCTGGCTTGGATTACCAGATGTTTCTTATCCAAGTGATATTTACGAACATCAAGGGATTTTTTCGTTAGTGAAGGAACTCTCACTTAAGGATGGCAAGTTATATCAAACTCCTGTAAAAGGAATCGAAAAGCTTCGTCAATCTTCCCTTCCGTTTAACAAGTATATTAAAAATACTTCGAATTGCTACGAGTTAAATCTGAAATTAGAAGGAGAAATGGTACATGAGCTCATTCTATTCTCAGACAAAGATGGCAATGGACTATCCCTCATCTTTAATCTTGTAGATGGTGAGGTTGTAGTTGATCGAAGCAAGGTAGGAGAAAATTTTGCCACAGAATTCAGTAGTGTTCGTACAGCACCAATTGCTCCAGCAGACACTACTGCGCGTATCTTTATTGATAATTCTGTCTTTGAAATCTTTATTAACGATGGAGAAATGGTCTTTTCTGGCCGTGTCTTCCCTCGTGAAGATCAAACACATATTTCAATTCTACAAGGAGATCCAACTGGGGTCTATTATCCACTACTTACCTTTACAAATCCAAACTAAAAAAGAAGATCCGATAGGATCTTCTTTTTTTATGCTTCAACTAATCGGTGAATCCATTTGCCAGAAAAGACTCTTCGTAATCCAATAAAGGCTTTACATAGCTCTTCAACACCAGCGCAGATGACCACTAATTGTACTGGGAAGTGCCATACTGCGGCAGCTAAAAGCGCTAGCGGTACTCCAATCAGCCATACACAGGCCATTTCTAGTTTCATACCGTATTGCGTGTCTCCTCCGCCACGAAGAATTCCCACTAAGATAATCGAATTTAAAGTTTTAAATACGAAAATAACTCCCATAATTTGGAGTAATTGTTGTCCGATGAGGAATACTTCAGGACTAAGATGCGCGAACATCAATAATGTCCAATGTGGTGTTAAGCTTTGGATACCACCAATGACCACTCCAACAACAAGTGAAATTGTAACAAAGCGTTTTGCCTCTTTTTGCGCTTGTGCAACTTCATTTCGTCCGACTCTATTTCCAAGCATAATACTACAACTACTTCCAATACCTCTCACTAAAATAAATGAGAGATTTTGAACGGCAACCGCTACTTGAATCGCTGCTGTGGCTTGAGTTCCAACCATAGCATAAGCTGCATTGTAGAATACTTGTCCTAGAGCCCAGAACGTTTCATTAATAATAACGGGATACGTTGTAATCCAATAATTCATCCATAATCCCTTAGAAATATGATGCCAATAGCGACCAATTGGTAGTCGGATTGGTCCATTGTATGAAAATACCACACCAAATAGAACACCAACTTCAACGACACGAGCGATTAATGTAGCTACAGCTGCTCCAACAACTCCAAGAGCTGGTGCGCCAAATTTCCCGAAAATAAAGACGTAGTTAAAGAATGCATTTGTAATAAAGCTACAAATTGTAGCAATCAAAGGTACTTTAGGACTGCCAGTTGTACGAAGTGCGTTTGTCATCGCAAAACTCCAAGCTGTAAATACATAACTTAAAGCGGCCACGCGTAAGTAATCCCCTCCACCTTGAATCACCAGTGGATCTTTTGTAAAAATAGTTAAGATTTCATACGGGAACAGTACTCCAAGAAGCATAAATACCACACTGACAGCCGTTGATAAGATTAGTGACATTTGGTTCACTTCTTGAACTTTATGCGTATTCCTGATTCCCCAATATTGCGAAAACAGTACTGCCGAACCTGTATGAATCCCAAAGCAAATTAATGTGAATAAGAAAAATACTTGGTTTGCAAGCCCAACACCCGCGATACTAGCATCCCCAAGAGAGGAAATCATAATTGTATCTAATGTATTCAAAAATGACGTTAATAAACTTTGAAGTGATACTGGAATGGCAATCGAAAGCATTTGTCTATAAAAATGTTTGTTTTCTTTTTCCATTACTATCCCCTTTCATTCAAAATAAAAGAGCGCAATAAACGCTCTTTTACAATTAATTATTTTTCTTCTTCGTTTAGGTTTAGAACAGACATGAAGGCTTCTTGTGGAACTTCAACAGACCCCACTTGCTTCATACGTTTCTTCCCTTCTTTTTGTTTCTCTAACAGTTTACGTTTACGAGAAATATCCCCACCGTAACATTTTGCAAGTACGTTTTTACGCAACGCTTTAATGTTCGTACGAGATAAAATCTTATTCCCAATCGCTGCTTGAATTGGAACTTCGAATTGTTGACGAGGAATAAGTTTTCTAAGCTTCTCAGTAATCGCCTTACCACGATTATAAGCAAATTCCTTATGCACGATAATACTTAAGGCATCGACTACTTCACCATTTAACATGATATCCATCTTCACAAGGTTGCTAGCACGGTATCCGATTAAATCATAGTCAAGAGAAGCATACCCTTTTGTGCTTGATTTTAATGAATCAAAGAAATCAAAGATGATTTCTGAAAGTGGCATCTCGTAAATCACGTTTACACGATATTCATCTAAGTAATCCATTGTAACAAACGTTCCACGTTTACGTTGGCAAATATCCATAACACTACCTACGTACTCGTTTGGCACCATAATAGATGCTTTTACGTAAGGCTCTTCAATCGATTGAACGCTTGATTGGTCTGGCATTTCTGCAGGGTTTGAAACCACTACTTCTGTACCGTCAGTCTTTTGCACATGATAAATTACAGACGGAGCTGTTGTAATCAAATCTAAGTCGAATTCACGCTCTAAACGTTCTTGAATAACGTCCATATGAAGTAATCCTAAGAAACCACAACGGAAACCAAATCCAAGCGCTTGTGATGTTTCTGCTTCAAATTGAAGCGCCGCATCATTTAACTGTAATTTTTCTAACGCATCACGTAAGTCATTATATTTCGATGAATCGATTGGATATAAACCACAGTATACCATCGGATTCATTTTACGATATCCATCTAACGGTTCAGCTGCAGGATTGTTGGCTAAAGTAACAGTATCCCCTACACGAGTATCTTGGATAGTCTTGATGGAAGCCGTAATATAACCTACATCCCCAACCATTAAGTAATCGCGACTGATTGGTTTTGGTGAGAAAATACCAACATCCACAACATCGAAAGTCTTCCCATTACTCATTAATTGAATCTTATCGCCAGGTTTTACAATCCCGTTTTGAATACGGACATTTAACACAACCCCACGATACGCATCATAGACTGAGTCAAAAATTAACGCTTGTAAAGGTGCTTCTAAGTCCCCAGTTGGTGCAGGAACCTTTTCAACAATTTGTTCTAAGATTTCTGGAATCCCGATCCCAACTTTTGCACTAGCAAGAACAGCTTCACTGGCATCAATTCCGATCACATCTTCGATTTCTGTGCGAACACGTTCAGGGTCCGCAGCTGGAAGGTCAATTTTATTGATGACTGGTACGATTTCTAAGTCGTTGTCAATCGCTAAATAAACGTTTGCTAATGTTTGTGCTTCAATCCCTTGAGCCGCATCTACGACAAGAATCGCTCCTTCACAGGCAGCTAAACTTCGTGATACTTCATACGAGAAGTCCACGTGCCCAGGAGTGTCGATTAAGTGGAAAATATATTCCGTACCGTCTTTAGCATCATAAGTTAATTCGACGGCATTTAATTTAATGGTAATCCCACGTTCTCTTTCAAGATCCATTGAGTCCAATAATTGGTCTTGCATTTCACGGTCAGCAACAGTATCTGTCGCTTGCAGGATACGGTCGGCCAAAGTAGACTTCCCATGGTCGATATGCGCAATAATCGAGAAGTTTCGAATGCGCTTCTGTCTTTCTTTCATTTCTTCTAAATTC
>JUUF01000034.1 GCA_001058355.1 Carnobacterium maltaromaticum | reverse complement strand
AACTGGCTCGCACAATACAAGAAAAATAAGTATACTATTGTTGAGAAAACAAGAGGGAGAGTACCTGAAATGGGACGTAAGCCAAAGAAAAAACCAGAAGAGATGACAGAACTAGAACGCCTTCAGGCTGAAAATGAGTATTTAAGAGCGGAGAATGCTATTCTAAAAAAGTTGAGAGAACTCCGCTTGAAGGAGGAAAAAGAGAAAGAAGAAAGACACAGATTGTCAGAGAGTTAGTGTCAGAGTTTCCTTTAGATATTCTTCTAAAGATTATTAAACTTGCTCGTTCAACTTACTACTATCACTTGAAGCAGCTAAACCTAGAAGATAAGAATCAGGCCGTAAAAAACGAAATAGAAGCTATTTATAACGAGCATAAAGGTAATTATGGATATCGTCGTATTACTCTTGAACTTAGAAACCGTGG
>JUUF01000352.1 GCA_001058355.1 Carnobacterium maltaromaticum | reverse complement strand
GATTTTCCTACGTTTGGACGACCGATGAAGCTAAACTTAATGATGTCTTTATCCTCTTCGTCATCATTCTCTTCAGGGAAGGCTTTTACTGCTGCATCTAATAAATCTCCAAGCCCTAATCCATGACTTCCAGAAATTGGGAATGGCTCACCGAATCCTAATGAATAGAAATCAAAAATTTCAGAACGTAATTCAGGATTATCTACTTTATTAACAGCAAGTAAAACTGGCTTATTTGTACGATAGAGTAATTTTGCAATGTGTTCATCAGTCGTTGTTACGCCCTCTTTTACACTTGTTAGAAAGATAATCACATCGGCTTCTTCCATCGCAATTTCTGCTTGCATACGGATGTTTGACATAAACGGTTCATCCGTAATATCAATTCCACCTGTATCAATAATATTAAAGGAGTGACCTAACCACTCACCTTCAGAATAGATACGGTCACGAGTGACTCCGGCGATATCTTCTACGATAGAGATACGTTCTCCGACAATACGGTTAAAAATTGTAGATTTTCCGACATTTGGTCTTCCTACAACGGCAATAACTGGTGTTGACATACTATTCCTCCTTTTCTCTAATTCTATCATAAAAATAGTCTGGAACCAGTCCAGACTATTTCCACTTAACTTTTATTTGAATGTTATTCTTCAACTTTAAGTTCAGAAAGTTGATCACCTAAACGATCAGCTAAAGAAAATGAAACATCTTCTTCAGGTAATTCGTAAGTTTCTTCAACCACTTCTTCAACTTCTTCTTTTTCAGGTTTTGGAGCTTCTTGTAAAGCTTTAATACTTAAAGAAATACGTTGTTGTTCTGGATGAACTTCAAGAACTTTCACTTGAACTTCTTGACCTTCTTTAAGAACTTCATGTGGTGTTGCAATATGTTGGTGAGCAATTTGTGAGATGTGAACTAA
>JUUF01000351.1 GCA_001058355.1 Carnobacterium maltaromaticum | reverse complement strand
GCACCAGCAGCGGCTCCAGCTCCAGCTAAACCATTCGTTGGATCAGCTGAACGTGAAGAACGCGTTAAATTAACTCCAATGCGTAAAGCAATCTCTAAAGCAATGGTTAACAGCAAACACACTGCACCACACGTTACTTTACATGACCAAGTTGAAGTTTCTAAACTTTGGGATCACCGTAAGAAATTCAAAGATGTTGCAGCTGCACAAGGTACTAAATTAACATTCTTACCTTACGTTGTTAAAGCTTTAGCAGTAGCAATGAAGAAATTCCCAGTATTGAATGCTTCTATCGACGATGCATCTCAAGAAATTGTTTACAAAAACTACATCAACATCGGTATTGCAACTGATACTGATTTAGGTTTATTCGTTCCAAATATCAAAGATGCGAATGCTAAGAGCATGTTCGCTATCGCAGATGAAATTAACGCATTAGCTGCAAAAGCTCATGAAGGTAAATTAACTGCAGGAGATATGGGACAAGGAACAATTACAATTTCTAACATCGGTTCAGTAGGTGGCGGCTGGTTCACTCCAGTTATCAACTACCCTGAAGTTGCGATTTTAGGTGTTGGTACAATCGTTCGCGAACCAGTTATCAACGAAAACGATGAAATCGTAATCGGACGTAACATGAAATTATCATTAAGCTTTGACCACCGTATCGTGGATGGAGCAACTGCTCAAAAAGCTATGAACGAATTGAAACGTCTATTGAATGATCCAGAATTATTATTAATGGAAGCTTAATTCATTAAATTGTTAGGAACGGCGTAGACCTGGGTTTACGTCGGTTCCTTATTTGAAAACTTTTAAGAGGTGAAAAAAATGGTAGTAGGCGATTTCGCTATTGAACTAGATACAGTCGTAATCGGTGCCGGCCCTGGTGGATATGTTGCAGCTATTCGTGCAGCTCAAGAAGGTCAAAAAGTTGCGATTATTGAGAAAGAATATTTTGGTGGTGTCTGCTTAAACGTTGGATGTATTCCATCTAAAGCGTTAATTTCAGCTGGACATCATTACCAAGAAGCACAACACTCAGAAGTGTTTGGTGTGACTGCTAAAGAAGTTGTTTTAGACTTCGCTAAAACTCAAGAATGGAAAGATAACCAAGTTGTTAAGAAATTAACTGCTGGTGTTGAGTACTTATTAAAGAAAAACAAAGTTGAAATTATTAAAGGGGAAGCGTTCTTAGTGGATGAGCACACTTTACGTGTTGTTACTGAAGAGAGCGCTCAAACATACTCATTCAACCATGC
Organism: Carnobacterium maltaromaticum; assembly: GCA_001058355.1. Lineage (GTDB taxonomy): Bacteria > Bacillota > Bacilli > Lactobacillales > Aerococcaceae > Granulicatella. The sequence continues at coordinate 3,146 of JUUF01000351.1, read as the reverse complement.
TATCGTAGCTACAGGTAGCCGTCCAATCGAAATCAAAGGTTTCAAATTTGGCGGACGCGTTATCGATTCAACTGGTGGTTTAGGTCTTAAAGAAGTTCCTAAAAAATTAGTTGTTATCGGTGGTGGGGTTATCGGTTCAGAACTAGGTTCAGCATACGCTAACTTAGGTTCAGAAGTTACAATCCTTGAAGGTGCTCCAAGCATCCTTTCAATGTTTGATAAAGACATGGTTAAACTTGTTGAAGATAACATGGCTAAAAAAGGTGTTACTATCGTAACAAACGCAATGGCTAAAGAAGCTGTTGACAATGGTGACAGCGTAACTGTTAAGTACACAGTAGACGGCAAAGAAGAAGCTGTTGAAGCTGACTACGTAATGGTTGCTGTAGGTCGCCGTCCTAACACAGACGAAATTGGTTTAGATGTTGCTGGTGTTGAAATGACTGACCGTGGTTTAGTTAAAGTTGACAACCAAGGACGTACAAACGTTAAATCAATCTTCGCAATCGGTGATATCGTTCCTGGACCAGCTCTTGCTCACAAAGCAAGCTACGAAGGAAAAGTTGCTGCAGAAGCAATCTCAGGTAAACCAGTGGCTGTTGACTACCGTGCAATGCCATCTGTTGCCTTCACTGATCCAGAATTAGCTTCAGTTGGTTACACTCAACAACAAGCTAAAGATGCTGGTTTACAAGTAAAAGCTTCTAAATTCCCATTAGCAGGAAATGGTCGTGCATTATCATTGAACGCTACTGAAGGTTTCGTTCGTTTAATCACTACTAAGGAAGATAACGTAATCGTTGGTGCACAAGTTGCCGGCGTGAACGCTTCAGACATTATTGCTGAATTAGGTTTAGCAGTTGAAGCTGGAATGAATGCAGAAGATATCGCATTAACAATCCACTCACATCCATCATTATCAGAAGTAGTTATGGATACTGCTGAATTAGCATTAGGTATGCCAATTCACGTATAATTCTAAAGAATACGACAGAGGACTCGAGTTTTCGAGTCCTTTTTTGTTGCTATTAAAAAAGGTGGAGTAGTTTATGTTTTAAATCCGAACAATTATGTAAATGAACTTTGAAATATTTGTGGTTTTCTCCTGGATAGCTTGATTGGAGTAGGGGTTATCGCGTATAATGAAGCGTATAAGACCGAATGAAGGAAAAGCTTCATCAACCTCCATTCATCGAACCTTTTTGTATACGAAGGGGGATGTTTCATGTCAGAAGAGAAGAATTTTAAAGATTCCTACGTACTCTGTATCGGCGGAATGAACGTGGATAAGAAAGTTCAATTGCTCGAAAATCTCGTGCTTGAGACAAGTAATCCTGTGGTCTCGTCGCTGAGTGCCGGAGGAGTTTCCAGAAACATTGCCGAAAATCTGGGACGTCTAGGCGTACCTGTTAAGATGTTGTCAGTTGCAGGCGATGATGAAAGTTTTACGTGGCTTGAAAAAGAGACGGAAGGCATTATCGAATTTTCACTTGTAGACCGCTTAAAAGGAAAAACAACGTCGAATTATACAGCGATTTTGGATCTTCAAGGAGATATGTGTCTAGCTTTAGCCGATATGTCCATTTGTGAGGAAATGACGCCTGACTGGCTTATTTCGCATGAAGAAGCGGTGAAACAAGCATCTCTAGTCATTGCGGATCTGAATCTTCCGCAAGAAACATTACAAGCGCTCATACAGCTGACTAGTTTAGAGAAGATTCCACTGGCCATTATTCCAGTGAGTGGACCGAAGATGAAACGAATCCCAGACGATTTACAAGGAGTGACCTGGATTGTCGTCAACGCGGACGAGTCCAGGACGAGGTACGGAGAACATACGCTAGCGGAATTAGCTACTTTATGGCAAAAAGACGGCGTAGAAAACATTGTGATTACTAAAGGAACCAAATGTGGTGTCTTTGCAGATGCTACAGGAGTCGTAAAGACTTTTACACCTATAAAAGCAGAGCATGTCTGTGACGTGACAGGCGCAGGAGATTCATTTTCTTCTGGAGTGCTTTACGGAGCTCTTAAAGGAGCAAGCTTGGAAGAGTCGATTGGATACGGATTAACGAATTCGTACTATACGGTCCAAGCCATTGAAACAGTTCGAAAAGACTTAAATGCTAAGTCATTTGAAAAAGAATATCAACAATTAAAGGAAAGAGGTTTATCATGAATCCATTATTATCAATCAGTAAAGAAGTGCAACACGCATTAGATAACAACCTACCAGTCGTTGCGTTAGAATCAACCATCATTTCACACGGAATGCCATATCCACAAAACGTTGAAATGGCAAAAACGGTAGAACAAATTATCCGCGATAATGGTGCTGTTCCAGCAACAATCGCTATCATGGATGGAAAATACAAAATTGGGTTAGAAGAAGCAGACTTAGAACGTCTTGCGAAAGAAAAACCAGTTGCAAAAGTATCTCGCCGTGACTTAGCAGAAGTGTTTGCTAAAGGTGTTTTAGGAGCAACTACTGTAGCAACAACAATGATTGGTGCGCACTTAGCTGGAATTAAAGTATTCGTAACTGGCGGTATCGGTGGGGTTCACCGTGGCGTTGAAGAAACAATGGATATCTCAGCAGACTTAGATGAATTAGGACAAACTCCAGTAACGGTTGTCTGCGCTGGTGCAAAAGCGATTCTTGATTTACCACGTACTCTTGAATATTTAGAAACAAAAGGAGTTCCTGTTGTAGGCTATCAAACAGACTACTTACCAGCATTCTACACTCGTACTTCTGAGTATAAATTAAATAGCCGTGTTGACTCAGCTAAAGAAGTTGCTGAAATGATTCGTTACTCTGAATTACTAGGACTTAAAGGTGGTATTTTAGTTACAAACCCAATTCCAGCTGAACACGAAATTCCACACGAAAAAATCGATGCGATTATCGATCAAGCAGTTCGTGAAGCGGACGAAAAAGGTGTTCACGGTAAAGACAGCACACCATTCTTATTAGCGAAAATCGTTGAGTTAACAGGCGGAGAAAGCTTGAAGACAAACATCCAGCTTGTTTACAATAACGCGAAACTTGGTGCGCAAATCGCAAAAGAATACCAAGAAGGAAAATAATTCAGTACTTAAAAGTACTCTTATGGATTACTCTGTATCCTTACGGATATCTTCAT
>JUUF01000350.1 GCA_001058355.1 Carnobacterium maltaromaticum | reverse complement strand
TACTGCCTGGGAGGTCGCCAGAGCCACGAGGTAGGTTCCCCTCCCCCCTATCACTCAGGTTTGTAATTTGCCCAATCTCTTGTTTGTGGCAAATTGCGGTTCCCGAGGACTTGTTTGACTTCACGCGCTTGATTAAATAATTTATCTGATTTTTGTCGGTTGCACGTCCAGTGGGCGAGCTGTAGGTTTTCTATGTCGCTTGGATGTCCACCTTTGTTGATTGGAACAATGTGATCTATTACTGGTGACAGTGGATGTGGATACTTAAGCTTGAAGTCTACAGGCTTACCACAAATTCCACAGACGTTCTGCGTCTTGAATATCTTCTTCTTATTCTTTTCGAACGCTACTCGATGTGGTCCAATCCTGTCTTGTCTTACCATTTCAATTCATCCTTTATTTAAATTTTATGCAGCAGGGTCGTTTTAACCCTACCGGGTTTAATTGTATGGGGGTGTTTTTATTATCGTACCGCCATTTCTAAAGGGGTGGGGGTATTAAATATTCAAGGGTACGGGGGTATTTCTGAATTTCACATATCTTATATTGTGTTAAATTCGAGCAACGCTCGAAACCATTGATTTAATAATGTTTATTTAACTTTTCTTTTTTGAATTTACAAATTCTCAATATGTTAAATTAAACAGCTCTACAAGTAGAAATCGTCCATTGATTTATCCTGTTGGTCTTGCTGGATTCCAATGTATCGAAGTGTGATATCCGGACTTGCATGGTTAAATAGAACCATCAACAGGGCTACGTCTTTATTGTTCTTGTAGTGGTGATACCCAAATGTTTTGCGCATCGTATGTGTTCCAACGTTCTCTATTCCAATATCTTCTGCTGCAGCCTTTAGAATGTAATAAGCAGCTTCACGAGTAATTGCTTTATTCTTTCCTTTTCTGCTTTTGAATAGATAATCATGAGGGTTCATATCTTTTATGTACTCTTGTACTTCCTTTTTGAAAGACTTGTTCATCTTTCTTTTGAGAATCTTTCCTGTCTTTAACTCTCGGATGTTCACATACTGTCCTTGAACATCCTTAGCTTTTAATTTAATAATGTCACTGATTCTTAATCCAAGATTAATTCCAAATACGAACAGCATGTAATTACGTTCGTTCCATTCTTTCAAATAATCTTTCATAGCCTGGATATCATCAGGATCACGAATAGGTTCTACGAAGTTCATACTGTTTCCTTTCTTAAAAACTAAAGAGCGTACTCATCAGCACGCTCTTTGACAGTTTTTGTTGGTTTATTGGGGAATTGCCGTGAGTGGAATCGAACCACTCTACATCCAACACGGCACTTGTTAACAGTCGTCCATGCTGCTAACTTGGATACACCTTTTTCAGGACTGGCTTAGATAAAGCTGTTTCCGCAACTTCATCTTTATTTACCTACTTTTTCTACATTAACATTATAACTTATTTCTACATTGTTAAACTTTCAAATTACTTTCAAAGTTCTCCCAAGAAAGAAAACAAATCTTCTATATTCTTTCCTTTCTCGTACTTTAAGAATGAGCCTCCATCATAATAATGCGCAAATTCTATCATTGCTTTATCCAACAATCTGTAGAATTCAGTCGATGAATAACCTAAGTCCATATATATAGCAATGTCACTCACATTACTCTTAACATACTTCTCAATCAGAACCTGTCGATAATACGGATCACGTATCTTATTAATAGCTTGCTCTATCTTATCCATGTAGCTTCTGGCTGTTTCTTGTCTGACTATATGTTCTTCGATAGGATTGTGCACAGTTCCTGTGTAACTTCTAGGCTCGAATGAGAATACTGCTGTAATCTTACTCACATAATTCTCTCCTGCAATCTTCTTGAGAGTCTTGTAATGTTCTAAGACTTCTGCTACTCCTTTAATCGTGGCCTTAGTATCTAGCTTCATCTAACTCCTCCCTTAGAACGGCAAGTCATCCTCACTGAATTCGATTGGTTCATCTTCATTGCTATTGAATACAGGTTGATTGTTTCTTGCTTCTGTTGTTTCCTTAGTTTCTAATAATGAGAAGCCTTCCGCTAACACTTCTGTGATATAGACTGTTCTTCCGTCTTTATCATATCTGCGAGTTTGAATTTTTCCCTCAATTCCTACAAGTGAGCCTTTATCTGTGAATTTAACGAAGTTTTCTGCAGCCGTACGCCACATTATGCAATTGATATAATCTGCTTCATACTCTCCGCTTTTGTTTTTGAATTTGCGCTGCACTGCTACACTGAACTGTGTGTACTTAGTACCGTTTGTTGTAAATTTTAGTTCTAGTCTTTTTGTCAATCTGCCTACTAACACAACGTTATTAATCATTTACTTACCTCCAAATATTTCTCGTGTTCTTTCAAATCGCCTTTAAGAATTCGACTTACTCGTTTAAATTCTTTAATTGCTTGAGACCTCATAGGTTTAATTCCGTCCTTACGTGCCTCGTCTGTTTCTGGAATGTAATATCCAGTTCTTCCGTTTCGTTCTCCAATGATCACAATGCCGTATCGATTAACTAACGTATCAATTACTTTCTTAACTCTACGCTCCGATAGCTTAGTAATACTTGAAATATCCACTCGGTTAATTCGTCTAGTATCACTTACTGGAATTAGTCTTAATACCATTCGCTCTTCTGGACTCATTCTTTCCATTATCCAAGCTCCTTTAATTCTAGTAATCTATCTAAGTTGTAACCTACCCAGGCATTATCGAAATTTTTATCTAATGTAACAACTGGCATACTTTTGAATCCCAGTGATTTAATTTCTTCTAATGCTTCCGGATTTTTAACCACATCCACTGTGTCGTATGGAATTTTATTTTGATCTAGCCAGATTTTAGTCATCTCACACTGGATGCAATTTGGTTTAGAATAAACTGTTAACATCGAAATCCTCCTTGTCGACCGATAAACCTAACAATTTTTTTGAGTCAAAAATCATTTTTTTCTTTTTGCCATCTTCCGAACTTACATAATTAAAGATAATAAGACCCGTCACATACGACTCTTGTTCTAAATTAGTTACATTTTCAAATATTAATATTTTTCCATTTTCTAAAAATAAATTTAGTTCCATTGTTATTTCTCCTCTAACTTTTCTAAATCAAAAATCTGTTGTAAAACATAATCCCGTTCTTTTCTATTCAATCCACCTATCACATCGTTTGTAATTGGTGTACTGTAATCGATATCCCAATTACCATTTTCATCAAACCTTAAAACTGCAATTTCAATTCCAAAGTAAATGTAATTTAATTTAATTACACTTGCACCGTACCCATTAGGAAACTTGTAAATGGTTTGTGGATAACCTAAATAATTTTGTTCTTTGATATATTTTTTGAATTGTTCGCTGTAAGTTAAATCCATTTGATCTTACTCCTTTACGTTTCGGAAGAACTCTTTGATTTCTTCGATTTCTCTTGCGTTTTCCTTTACCTTTATCCTAAACGGTTCGCCCAAGAGGTGGATTTCTACTGATTTTCCTGTTGCATCTTCCCTCGATTCCATACTTACTACGTAACGTGGATTTATCAATACTGTTCTTTTAGAAAGTATGTCATAACAAGTTATCATCTACTCACACTCCCAGTATTCAGATTGATTACGTGTGATTCGTTTGGGTTTAGCGTTGCTTCAACCAATACGAAATCTTTGCCGTTTTGAACTGCCTTAACCGTCACGTTCTCACCTTCCATATTTGGAAGAATAACAATCGGCTTCACGTTTGACGGTACATTTTTAGGAAGCTCAAATGTAAGATAGGTCGGTGGAACTGAATCCACAGCGCCTATATTTTTCCGGTCTTTTTCAGTTAAAGGTCGAGCTTTATCTTTACTCTTATCGTTCCGTTCTTCTAATCCTTTTTCTAAATCTGTTAAGTATCCTTTTTTTAACGCTCTTTCTTCTAAATGCCGTGCAGCTAATATCATCCACACACTTTCCAAACGGCTTTCGATATCCTCTAGACCTTTAAATGAATAACCATTATCACTAAATTCAATAGTTACTTTTTTCATCTACTCACCCTCCACAAACAATTCTTTGAT
>JUUF01000349.1 GCA_001058355.1 Carnobacterium maltaromaticum | reverse complement strand
GGATTGATCACGTTGAGCGTCGTTATCCCACCTACTGTCAGTAACAGCAGAGCGCTAGCTGTAATTGCTACTTTCTTTTTCATACCTAAACTCCATTACTCATAATTAATAAGGACTCCATTTTTAAGAATACCCGGAGGATGATTCATCCCCATTCTTGAAATATCTGGCATACTATCAGCATCATCTAAACTAAAGCTGACATAAAGAACAGTTTCTGGGAGATCATTAAACGTACCTTTTACACTTAGTTTGTATCCATTATTGGAAACTCCATTACTAACTGCTCCCACTCGATATGTGTTCCAATCAAACTGGACGGTTTCTACCTTCGGATACTT
>JUUF01000348.1 GCA_001058355.1 Carnobacterium maltaromaticum | reverse complement strand
ACTTTAGAGGGAGCATATCAAGCTTCCATTTCACTTTATTTTGATTTTCCGATAATAGAACTAGTTCCACTGATAGTGACAATCACACCGAATGCGATAATAATCATTCGATTGACCATCTCTCCTGAGACAAAGAAACTTCCAGCGATAATCAGAACTCCTGCTAAACTAACAAATAATGTTTTAGCAAGCGATCCTTGCTGTTCATTTTGCTTCGCTCGGTTTAAGTCTCCTTCTTGAACTCCCTTTTGCACCACATACTTTGGCAAAATATTTTTCAGATAAGCAACCGTCGCAAGCGCGTAGAATAACGCTCCTACAAATACGCATAGCAACACATCACCCGGAAAGAAACTATAGAAAATAGCTCCCAAAGCAAATGCAATAACAAAACGATGTCTAAAGGCATTAAAAGTCACTAAGTCATCTGTCGGAATATGATAAACCGTCTTTAAGAATGGCAGATAGAAATAATCCTTACCGTCAGCTCCTGTATAAAACTCTCCAAAAATCGATTGCATACAGTCACCGCTTATAAGACTTCAGAAATTGCAAAACGAGATACCGTAATCACGACGCCTTTTGCAATCTCAACATCCACTTTTTCTTCGTCAACTTTCTTTACAGTACCATATAATCCATTTGCACAGACAACACGTTTTCCAACTTGTAATGCTTCATGTAATTTTTCAAAATACTGTTGTTGACGTTTCATATTTTTTCTTGAGAAGAAATAATAAATCCCTAAAATTACAACGACGAATACGATAAACGTAAGGGAACTCACTAAAATAATATTGGCAGTCATTAAATCCCATCCTCGTCATCAAATTCATCAATGTCATTATGTTGAATCGTTGGTAAGCTTACTTGTTGGATGGCTTCTTTACCAGCTAATAAGCTTTGTGTTACCACGTCTTGCGCACTTGCAGCAAATTCACGTAACATTGCAATTTCAATCAGCATTGGTAAGTTTGTTCCAACAACAACTTCCACATTTTCAAAATCAACAGAAGCTAACATGGCAGCCTTAAATGGACTTCCTCCTAAAAGGTCCGCGAATACAACGATTCCTTCTGTTTCTTCTTGCAATTCAGCCATTGCGTTTCTTAAATTATTTTCAAGAGCTTCCATTGGTTCACTTTCTAAAAATGGTACCACGCGATATGCCGCTTGTTTTCCAGCGATCATCTCTAACGCTTGTCCCACTCCAACAGCAAATTGCCCATGCCCAGTAAGAATTAACCCTATCATTCCATTTCCTCCTAAATACTTAATACCTTAATACTAGACCAGGTTTCATTAAATAGCAAGCACAAATTAATGCGTTTTCATAAATTTCCGTGAAAATAAAACGTGGAGCATTGACGTTTCACTGGGGGGTGACAATACTCCACGTTTAAAAGCTATACGAATATTTTTGTTTTACCGATTAGAACAATTCTTTGTAGAAAGCAATTGTTTCTTCTAATGTTGGCATGAATGGGTTACCTGGTGCACAAGCATCGATTAACGCATTCTTAGATAGATATTCGAAGTCGAAGTCTTTTTCTTCAATTCCTAATTCAGTTAATTTCTTAGGAATACCTACTGTTTCAGAAAGAGTTTCGATTTCTTTGATTGCGTATGCTGCACATTCTTCATCAGATTTACCTTCAGTTTGTAAACCTAAAGCTTTTGCAACATCACGGAATGCAGCTGGAACACGTTTTGCATTTTCGCGTTCGATAATTGGTAATAACATTGCACAGCATACACCGTGTGGAAGTTTGTAAACAGCACCTAATTGGTGAGCCATTGAGTGAACATAACCAAGTCCAGCGTTGTTGAATGACATACCGCCTAAGAAGATTGCGTTCACCATACCTTCACGAGCTTCGATGTCATGACCATCTTTAACAGCACGTGGTAAGTATTCTTTAATTAATTCAATTGCTCCAATTGATAATTTCTTAGTAACACCGTAAGCACCTGGAGTTACTAAAGCTTCAACCGCGTGAGTTAAAGCATCCATACCTGTTGCTGCAGTTAATGCTGCTGGTTTAGATACCATTAATTCAGGGTCGTTTACAGAGATTAAAGCTAGGCTGTTTTTATCAACCATTACCATTTTAACTTTTCTTTCTTCGTCTGTAATTACGTAGTTGATTGTAATTTCAGCTGAAGTACCTGCAGTTGTATTGATTGCTACAACTGGTAAGCCTTTTTTAGAAGATTTGTGTAATCCTTCGTAGTCTTGTGGTTTACCACCGTTTGTTGCAATTATTGAAATACAGCTTGCACAGTCTTGAGGTGAACCTCCACCTAAGCTGATGATGAAGTCACAGTTGTTTTCTTTAACTGCAGCAACCCCATCGTTAACGTTTTTACAAGTTGGGTTTGGTTCTACATCAGAGTAAACTACAAAGTCCACACCTGCTTCTTTTAAAGGTTCTGTTACTTTGGGAAGAATATCACTTGATTCGATAAATTTATCTGTTACTAAAAGAGCTTTATGATATCCTAATTCTTTTACGTAAGGTCCAATTTCTCTTACGACTCCTCTTCCGATTAAGTTAATAGCTGGTACATAAAATGTTGACATAATTTTTCTCTCCTAACTAATAAGTAAGTTTATAAAACACCTTTTTTCAAGATGATGTTACCGTATAAGGCACTTTCTCCCGTTTGAATCACAAGATAAGCGTCTTTTGCTTGTTCGTAAAACTCAAATCGTTCGAACTCTTTAATCGCTGCTCCTGGGTGATTTTCTTCTAAGAGACGTTTATATTCATCCCAAATCACTGGAACTGTTGGATCTCCTGGAACGACTTGCATTAGTCCTGCTTGATATGAACTGTAAGTATCTAATGGCAATACTTGTAAAATCGCTTCTAAAGCTACAGGAACACCATGACCGTCCATACGAATCACTCGTTGACCGATACGATGAGCTGGAAAGTTTGCATCCGCAAGCACCAATTCATCTCCATGTCCCATTTCCATTAAATATTTCACAAGCTCAGGGCTTAAAATTTTAGGAATTTGTTTTAACATTACTGAATTCCTCTCTTCACTTTATTGAATTTCAAGCGAATTTCTTCTAAATTCTCAATCGCACGACTTTCATAACGCGTTACAGGTTCTGAAGCCTTGATAATGTCTTGTGCTTCTTTGCGACTTGAAATCACTCCAAGAGTTAGCATTTGTGACAAGATATTTCCAAGTGCACTCGCTTCTACCGGTCCTGTAATAACTGTACGTCCTGTAAAGTCTGCTGTTAACTGGCAAAGCAATTTGTTTTGAATGCCTCCGCCGACCATTTGAACAGTTGTCATTTCGTGTTTTGTCAATTGTTCTAATTGAGTAATTGTTTCTAGATAAGTTAAAGCTAAACTTTCTAGAACGACACGAACGATTTGACCTTTCGTTTGCGGCACTTTTTGTCCACTCACTTTACACCATTCTTTAATTTTTGTTTCCATTTCTCCAGGAGAAGCGAAAACTGGGTCATTTGGATGAATCCAAGTTTGGTTGTCAGTTACTTCTTCGGCTAATGTAACCATTTCGCCAAAGCCAACTTCTTCCCCTTGCAAGCGCCAATCGCGTTGTAATTCTTGAATAATCCACATTCCTGTTGTGTTTTGTAAGAGACGATATTTACCATCAAAACATCCTTCATTAGTAAGTCCTGATGCAAATGCTTCTTCCGTCACAACGGGTTCGTCAGATTCTGTTCCGACAAGCGACCAAGTACCACATGAAATAAAGACAGTGCCTTTTTCATGCTCATATGGAATCGCAAGTACTGCAGCAGCTGTATCATGTCCAGCCCCTGCAATCACGTCAAATGGATCTACTTTCAACTCTTGAGTGATGCGTGGTGATAATTGTCTTAAGACCTCACCATTCTTCGTTGGCGTTGTGAACCATTTACGCGGAATGTCTAAGCGTTCAAACACTTCTTCTGAGAAGTCTTGTGTGAAGATATCCAATAACCCACTTGTACTTGCAATCGTGTATTCATTTGAGAGTACACCTGAAAGTAAGTAGTTGATTAAATCTGGGATAAACAACACGCGTTGAACGATATTTCTTAATTGTGGTTTTTCTTGCAAATCTGAATAGATTTGTAAGACCGTATTAATGGTTGCAGGCTGCACACCTGTTTTTTGGAATAATTCTTTCTTCGAGATAGCGTTATAAAATGACTCCTCGTATCGACCCATTCGATTATCTCTGTAACAATGTGGTTGATAGAGCAAATCTCCATTTTGATCTAGATAGGCATAGTCTACTCCCCATGTATCAACAGAGATGGAACGAATCGGAATCGAATCTTTGGAAGCCTTCTTGATTCCTTGCTTAATTTCTCCAAACAAGTGCAACAAATTCCAATACAAACCATCATTAAGATTCACCGGTTCGTTTTTGAACCGATGAACCTCTGATAATTGGAGGGAGTGCCCGTCATAAATCGCCTGCATAACACGTCCTGAACTTGCGCCTAAATCAATGGCTAATAATTTAATCAAGCTCATGTTTTCTCCTCCATTACTAATCCCTATTTTTTATTCGTAAAGTAAAGCTTTGATTTCTTCACTGTCGATGTTCTTAGCGTCATACCATTTAGAACCAGTATCCACGTCTTTAACTGTTTCACCTTTAGCTGCAGCAATTGCTAATTTAACAGCTTGGTAACCAATTTGAACTGGGTCTTGAGTTACAGAACCAACGAAGATTCCTTTACGGATAGCATCTTGTTGTAATGCACCTGAGTCGAAACCAACAGCTAAGATTTTGTCTGCGCCAAGTTTAGATTCTTTGAAACCGCCGTTAGCGTTGATGATTGCTTTTGCAGCGAATTCGTTAGAACCATAGATTGCGATAGTGTCTTCTTTTTCAAGAACTGTAGAAGCTTCAGTTTTACCTGCAGCATCGTCTACTTGAGCTGGAACACGAACTTCAATAACAACTTTAGCATCAGCTTCAGCTACATCGTTTTTGAATTTGTCGTGTCCAGTTACAGCAGTTTTAATGCCTTTTTTGTTTAACAATTCAACCATTTTATCAATGAAACCTTTTGTTCTTTGAGTGATTGAAAGTGAGTTAACTTCTTGAGAAACAACCCCGATACGAACTTTCTTGTCGCCGACTTTGCTTTCAAGTAATTTGAATAAGTGTTCAGCAGCGTTACCACCAGCAGCATGGTTGTCTGTTGATGCAGTAGCTTTGATAGCTCCTTCTGGTGCTCCTGGAACCCCTGAGTCAAATCCGATAATAGGAATGTTTTTAGATTGTGCTTGTTTAATCGCATCTAATTCTGCTTCAGTATCTAATGCAGCTAAAGCGATTGCTTTTGGATTTTTGTTGATCGCATTGTTTAATTGTTCCAATTGTTCTGCGATTGCTGTTTCATTTTGAGGTCCTACGAAAGTAATTTTAGCACCTAATTCTTGAGCTGCTTTTTCAGCCCCTTTGTTTACAGCTTTCCAGAAGTCATGTTGGAACCCTTTAGCGATTACTTCTACTTTGAAGTCTCCGCTTGCTTGAGCTTTATTATTTCCACCGTCAGCATTTGATTTATTTGAAGTACATCCTGCTAATAAAGCAGAAGCACAAGCTAGAGTTGCAATAGCATATTTGAACGATTTTTTCATGATTTATTCTCCTTTATATGTCCTTTTTGACCCTTTCTTTGAAGGTGTCTTCCCAACTCATTGTGTCAATATCAAACTATTTTTTCTTATTCATGCGGATTAAGATATCAGAGTAAACGGCAACGATTACAACGAAACCTGTGATGAATAATTGATAGTGTGGTTGTAAGTCGATGTATGGTAAACCAATCTTCAAGACAGACATGATGAATACCCCGATGATTGTACCAACAACTGAACCAACCCCACCGGCAAGTGAAGTACCACCGACAACTACTCCGGCGATGGCATCAAGTTCCATACCGTTCCCTGTACCAGGAAGGATAGTTGAATAAGTTGCAGCATATGCGATACCAGCTAAACCTGCTAGAAGTCCACTGATAACATAAGCCATACCTTCCCATTTGATAACGTTTACACCTGAAAGTCTAGTAGCTTCTTTATTTGAACCGATGGCAAAGATGTAACGACCAATTTTTGTTTTATTTAAAACAATGGCTGCAATAATCGCTACGACAATCAAGACGATCAACCCGGTTGGAAAATTATCTTGCGTTCTGAATAAGTCTTTGTACCAGCCTTCACCAGTTCCACGTAATGGGAACGTTACACTTTGTACGTTTGATACGATTGAGCTTAAACCACGTGAAATCATCATTGTACCAAGTGTTGCGATGAATGGTGGTAATCCAAATTTCGCAATTAAAATTCCGTTGAATAATCCAAATACACCCCCAATCACTAATATTGCCAACAATGCTAGCCATAATGGCCAACCCATTTTTGTATGGAGCACTCCACCAACGATGGCAGAACACATCATTACTGTACCGATTGATAAGTCAATACCGCCGGTGATAATAACGAATGTTACCCCAATTGCTAAGAAACCAATGTAATAAGATGCGTCTAAAATGCTGACCGCTGTATCAAACGAACGGAACGATTCACTTGAGACTGCAAAGAATGTGAAAATCACGATCAACGCGATTAATGCAATTAATTTTTGTAATCCAACTGATTGTACCAGTTTCGTCCATAGGGACTTTTTCTCTTCCATATCAATACCTCTCTTCGATTATCGATCCGTTGCTAAAGCGAGGATACGTTCTTGAGTTGCTTGACTGATATCAAGTTCCCCTGTTTTACGTCCTTCACACATGACAACAATACGATCGCTCATACGTAAAATTTCTGTAAGCTCTGAAGAAATCATAATGATTGATTTTCCTTGAGCTACTAGTTCATTCATTAATGAGTAGATTTCACTTTTCGCACCAACGTCAATTCCTCGAGTTGGTTCGTCAAAAATTAGAATATCGCTATTTTGTTCTAGCCATTTCGCAATAACAACTTTTTGTTGGTTACCACCTGATAAGTTCCGAACTAGTTGTTTCGATGATGGTGTTTTCGTTCTTAATTGTTTAACGAATTCATCACTGACTTTGATAATTTCACCGTCATCGATTAAACCACCCTTAATGTACTTATCAAGGTTTGTCATTACTGTGTTATTGGCAATGGTCATATCAACGATACATCCATAACGTTTACGGTCTTCTGAAAGATAACCAATACCTTCTTTAATAGCATCTTGAGGATTTTTAATATCAACCTCTTTACCATTAATTTTAATGGTTCCGCTATCTTTCTTATCCGCTCCGAATAGTAAACGAGCTACTTCTGTTCGGCCCGCTCCCATTAATCCAGAGAAACCTAAGATTTCACCTTTATGAAGCACAAAGCTAACATCTTTTACGTGGCTTCCTGAGTTTAAGTGTTCCACTTCTAATACAACAGGTGCTCCTTCTGGTACTGCAGAAACCGCTTTCGGATCTTCGTAAATAGTACGACCAACCATCATTGCGATGATCTCGTCCTTTGTAGTTTCTTTTGTATTTACAGTTCCAACATATTCCCCGTCCCTCATAACCGTTACACGGTCCGTAATACGGGCAATTTCGTCCATACGGTGAGAAATATAGATAATTCCTACACCTTTAGCACGTAAGTCATCAATAATTGCGAATAATTCATTAATTTCTGATTCTGTTAACGCTGCTGTTGGTTCGTCGAAAACAATAATCTTAGCATCCATTGACAATGCTTTGGCAATTTCAACCATTTGTTGTTTACCAACTGTTAAGTTTCCCACTTTTTCTTGTGGATTAATATCCAGTTTCAACAATTTGAATAATTCTTTTGCCTTTTTATTTCCGGCATTATCGTTGATGAAGAGACCTTGATTAATTTCTTCACGACCGATGAAGATGTTTTGAGCCACTGTTAAGTGGTTCATCATATTCAACTCTTGGTGCACGATTACAATCCCATCGTCCATAGCCTCTTTTGGCTTAGAATATTCTACTTGTTTTCCGTTATAGTGAATCGTTCCTTCATTCGCGCCGTAAATACCTGTCAATACTTTCATCAAAGTGGATTTACCAGCCCCGTTTTCACCCATTAGCGCGTGTACTTCACCTGTTCTTAGGTCAAAGTCTACACCTTTTAAGGCTTTTACAGGTCCAAACGATTTCACAATTCCCTTCATTTCAAGAATAACTGGATTACTCATGCATTTCACCTACCTGTTCCAGTTTTGTAATACGCTCTTTTAGCGTTTCTATTTGTTCTTGTTGATTTACAATGATATTTACAACTTCTAGCAGCAAGTGGCTATTCATAAAATGATCTTGCGCATGAACGGAAAGAAGTGATGGACTTGCGCCCTCTCCTCTAATTTCTTGCTGAATCATTTCTGTTTGAACATTATGCGCTTCAACTCCTTTAACTCGTGCTTCATCAAGGAGGCCTCTTGCAGATGAAATATCACCTGCAAGAGCACTCTTAACGGATTGCATTGCTAAAGTTGTTACTTTGCTACTTTTGACAATGAGTTGCATCAATCGTTGCGTATCTGCTTTTTTTGTTTCGCTCATTGGCTTAACCTAATAATTCAATCGCTTGTTTTAGAACTTCTTCTCCGCGCATGTTTTCAAAGTCATCGTCTGAAATTACAGCAACTGGAACATGAAGTGAAGATTTAGCTTTCTCTTCTAAATAAGCTAGTTGAGGTCCTAATAATAAGACATCAATATTTTTTAGAGTATCAATCCCAGTAATCCCTACTGAGTAGAATGAGTAATCTAATTTATCACGGTAAATTACTTCTTGAATGCGTTCAACGAGCATACTTGTTGTTAATCCACCGACACAGGCTAAAATAATTGTTTTTGTCATTTTAGTCTCTCCTTTCTCTTACTTATGGATAGGTCCTAATAGTTGGCATGCACGGTAGTCAGCTGATTCTAAATCTTCTGTCCCGAATAATGACCAGTTCTTAGGTCTGAAGATATCTTCTTCAGCAACGTTATGCATATTCACTGGAATACGTAACATTGAAGCTAGAGTGATAAGGTCAGCTCCGATATGTCCATAAGTGATAGCACCGTGGTTTGCACCCCAGTTATTCATTACATCGTATACTGACTTGAATGCGCCTTTACCTGTTAAGCGAGGAGCAAACCAAGTTGTTGGCCAACCTGGATCTGTACGGTTATCCAATGTATGGTGTACATCTTCAGGTAATTCAAGTGTGTATCCTTCAGCAATTTGTAATACAGGTCCAACGCCTTTCAATAAGTTCAAGCGAACCATTGTCACAGGCATATTTCCTTTAGATAAGAAGCGAGTTGAGTAACCGCCGCCACGGAAGTATTCACGGTTAGCTGCTGGGAAGTCAGTATTTGCAAGCATTGCATCTACTTCACTTTGTTCTAATTCCCAGAATGGTTTAATCACTGGTTCACCGTTTCTTGTAGCTTGACCAGTACCGTCTAATGTACAAGAACCAGAGTTAATTAAGTGTAAGAATCCATTTTCAGCATGACCTTCAAGTTTATGTCCTGTAACACGTTCAACAGCTTCTGGACTCCAGTAAGTACGAACATCCGCAAAGATTTGTGGAGTGTTTGTTAATAAGTAGTTGAATAGCATTGATACACCGTTTAACGCATCATTTTCAGTTGCGAAGATGTATGGTCTGCGAATTCCGTTCCAGTCAAATTGAGTATTTAGGAATGTTTCCATGAAGTCTCCGTTAGGGAAGTGGTCTGTCCATTGACGTTGACCTTGGAATCCACCAACAAGAGCGTAGTGACCAACTGCTTCTTCTTCGAAGCCAAGTTCAGCAAGTCTTGGGTTACCAATCATTAAGTCACGTCCAATTAAGAACATCTTAATAACGAATTCCCATTGTTTATCTTTTTCTTCACGGCTTAAAACAAGGTCTTCACGGTTACGGTCGAATCCTTCTTTAACGTTTTCTTTCACCCATTTAAGTGCACGTTCGAATTCTTCGTGATCGTAAATACCACGGTCGATACGGCGAGTGAATTCAGTCATATCTACTGATTCATTACGCATTCCTAAGTATTCTTGGAAGAAGTTAGGATCTACGATAGAACCACCGATACCCATTGATACACTACCCATTGATAAGTAAGCTGTATCTCTCATTAAACCTGTAGCAAGAGCTGCTCTTGCGTAACGTAAGATTTTTTCTTTAACGTCTTCAG
>JUUF01000347.1 GCA_001058355.1 Carnobacterium maltaromaticum | reverse complement strand
CAATAAACTGATTCTTTTTTTGTTTATCCTCTTTTTAGATTTCACCCGTAGAATCCGTAAGAATTTTACCCTCCATGCTTTATCTCAGAGATAAAAAAAGAAGCCCGAACAACGGGACTGCTCCGGGGAAGTAAAGAGTGCCCGGGGGATACAAAGGTGCTAAGAAAAAAGGGCCCGATTAATGTGAAGGCTCCGGAAAGAAAAAAAGAGTGCCCGGAGGAGGTGGTTGGTCTCCTGCTCGGGCACTCTGTTATTGTTAGACGATGAGGTCGTCGACAAATTGTTTAGCTTCTGACAAGCTCATTCCTGTTGCGTTACGTAATTTTTGAATGGCATTAATTGGTTGACCATTGCGTTTCAATTCACGTATGCACTCTTCTAATTCTTCTGGGATGTACACTTCTTCAACGAGTGTACTCTCTTGTGTTGATGGTGTTTGTTCCACCACTCCGCCTGCATTTGGTTTTGTGCGGAACATTAGAGCAATTACCGCTACTACAACGACTGCGATGATAACGATTAATAATTCCATGGGTTTCTCCTATTTCATAAATTTGTAAACACTGCTTCTATGTGCGAATTCAAACGCTATAATTCTTAATTGGTCATCTTCGATTTCTACAATTAATCTATAATTCCCAATTCTATATCTCCAATATTTTGATAAAGTTCCACTCAGAGGTTTCCCCTTACTTCTTGGATCTTCACAGTCTATCAAATTTTTTTCAATCCATTTTTTTAAGATTACTTTTGTTCCATTATCTAATTTTTTAATTTTCTTTTTGAGACGTTCATCATAAAAAAGCGTGTACCTCATTATAAGTCTCCCCAGAATTCCTCATGGTCAACTAATATAACTTCTCCTTTTGCTTTAGCACTTTCGTACTCTTTTACAGCTTGTAAATCATATTCTTCTTCAATTTTTTCAGTTAATGCTTTCTTTAATAGGGTCGTTAATCCTTCTCCGGTAAAGTCTGCATAATTTTTAAAAAGGCGTTCTTCTTCTTTATTTAAACGTAATGAAATTGTACTCATTTTAACTCCTCCTTAATTGTATATACATTGTACCACATATTTTTATTAATTCAACTCAAATTTTAATTAAAATTAGATAATTATTTACAAACGACTCAACGCCGAAATCTTTAATAAGATATCGACGTTTCAAACAGACTAATTATAGCGTTCTTTGGCCGCAAAATTGGAGGATGAACCATTCCAATTGCATTTCTTTGATGCCGACGCTGGTTTTCAATGCGTACTCGGTTTCGACTAATTGCTGGAAGGCTGCTTCCAATAATGGTGTTCCGTAGCGACGGCATTGGTTCAGCGCGAGTTTGACCCGGTATGGGTGAACCGCGAGTGTCTTTTGAATTTCGGGTTCTTGGTAGCCGGCTTTTTTCAAATACGACACTTGAAGCAATAGGCGGAATTGGCCTAATAGAATCGCGTTCATTTTGATTGGGTCTTCTTTTTGCAATAGCATATCATGATAAATTTGAAGGGCACGCTTGCTATCTTTGTTAAGTATGGCTTCCCCAAAATCAAAGATGCTTTGTTCCAAGGTTTTAGCGACTAACGCCTCGACCGTTTCAAGTCGAATGGAATACGTTCCAATTTCGGCAACCATTAATTTATCAAGTTCTTTCATACAAGTAGTGAGCGAGTATTGTGTCTTGATAAGTAAGGTGTTTAACGCCTCTTCTTGAATGCCATATTGTTGCGAACGTAAATAGTCCTTGATGTATTGTCTCACATCGCGTTCTGAGAGTTCGCTCGCATCGAGTAGAACGGCAACCTTCTTCAACTGCTTTACGATTTTTTTACGTTGGTCCAACTTTTCATATGGCGCAAAGAAAACCATCACCGAACTGTCCATCGGATTTTCTAAATACGCTTGAAGTCGGTCTAACTGATGGTCGACGGATTTCTTCTCCTTCTCCCCTGTTAAAAACGTTGGATTATCGATCATGACCAATCTGCGGTCTCCAAAAAATGGCACAGACTCCGCATCTTGAACCGCGGTTTGAACGGACACTTCATCCATATTGAATCGTCCCACGTTCAAGTCTTGATCCTCAGGAGCGACAATGGTGTCCAAAAATACTTTACGCGCAAGCTCTTGTAAGTATGGCTCTTTCCCTTGAACGAGATAAACCAGACTAACTTGCCCTTTTTTAATTCGATTGAGCTGTTTCTCAAATTCCATTTCTTCGCCTCCTGTTGTTTTAGTTTATCTTGAAAACGAGTCTTTGTCTATTGTTTCAATTCTTTTTTCCGTTTCGTAAGCATGGTCGTGACTTCTAGTTTTTCTGTGGTGAATCGAAGCCGAATTTGCCCGTCTTGGTCCGTCCGGAAAATGATAGCGCCACTAGCTTTCAAGCGCGCCAAAGTCTCTGGGCTCGGATGACCATAGTGATTGTGCTTCCCACACGATATGAACGCGAGTCTTGGCTGAACGAGTGTAAGAAGCGCCTCGCCACTCGACGTCCTGCTCCCATGATGCCCCGCTTTAAGGATAGAGAACTGCAAGTGTGGATTGTTTTTTACGACAGCCTCTTCCACCTTTTCTGAGGCGTCTCCTGTGAGAAGAATCGTCTGCTTCATCACTGTCACGAGTGCCAGTATCGAGTCTTCGTTTTCTGCATGAGACAAACCTTTTGGCCACAGTACCTTCCACGTCGTCTCATTCCATTTCCACTCGTCTCCTGCTAGTACCAACCGCCACTGAATCTTTGGATATTTCTTTTTCATTTCCTGCATCAGTGGAATCTTCTCCATCCCTTTCCCGATAATGAGTTGATGGATATTGATGTGCTTTGCGATGGTTTTTAAGTTTCCGACATGATCTTCGTCCCCGTGCGAGAGCATCACTTGCGAGAGCTCTGAGAGCCCCTCTGCTTGCAAGGCGGGAACAACCGTCGTAATTCCTTGGTCTTTTTTCTTTCTGTGCCTCCATGCCTCTTTCTGTTTAAAATCCGAGAGTCCACCCGTATCGATAAGTGTCGCCTGATTCCACCCTGGCGCTAAAAGAAGGATGGAGTCCCCTTGCCCAACGTCCACCATCACGAGTTCTGTTCCCCAGTGATACGGCACTTCACATAAGAGAGCTAAAAGAGCAATAAGACAAACAACCCCTTTTCGAATCGTCATCTTTTTTCGTTCGAATAAAATCCCAACGACAATAAGGACTGTAAGAAAGAGAACTACTTCCCATTTGTCCCAAATCCCCAGTGTGAATTTCGTAAAGGACAACTGCTGGCAGAACGTAAGGATGCGAGAAACTCCAGAAAGAATGAATTCTCCAATCGTTGTTAGAAGTTCTATCAGTGGATTAAAACTTATCAGTACCGCGAATAAATACGCTGTTAACAATGGAAATAGCAGCATCTCAAACAACATTGAAAAGAGCGCAGTTAAAAGAATACTCAGCGCATTCCAGTAAAAGAAATACTGACACAGAAGCGGCAATGCAATCAGACTCATCCCAATCGGCACCCACAAATTAGCCCGAATGCGAGGCAAGACCGCGTGTTGCCATTTCGAGAGAAAAATAATAATGGCTGTTAATCCATAACTGAGTTGAAAGGCCACATTTAAAAGAATGCCTGGCCAAAGGAGGATGGAAACAATCGCCATCCAGAGTAAGCAATCCATCTGTATGCTTCCACGTCTTTTGATGAACGGTTTGGATAAGGCGGCTAACAACACCATTCCAATCGCACGGGTGCCGCTAATATTCCAGCCAATCACAAATCCGTAGAGCACTACAAACAGCACCAGTAATCCCTTCGTTTTCTCCCTAGTAATACCGCTTCGCCACGAGAGTCGTTCAATGCAGGCGACCATTAAGGAGATATGTAATCCGGAAATCGCTAAGAGATGCAAGAGGCCAAGCTGTTTATATTGCTCCCACTCTTCTTCGCTAAATCCCGTTCGGTCCGCTAAGAGTAAGGCACCTGTATATTGTTTAATTCGACTATCTTTTTGAACATGCAACGTTTCTAACAACCGTGAACGCAGATGCTCCACAAAGCTCCAGAATCCTGTGACGGGCTTCATACTAGAATTCATTCGCTCAACCTTCAAAGCGTGTAGCACACCAAGACTCAGATAATAGTTTTTCGCATCGAAATTCCCTTTATTGCGTGCATGCTCAATTTCTTCAATGGTCCCGTCCACCGTAACTCTGACTACTTCATGCAACTGTAAGAAGGCTTGTTGCTCGGATTCCGACTCCAGTACATAGTAGAAAAAGACTTTCTCGTGCTTCGTTCCTGCTTCCAGCGTAGCCGTTCCCGTAACTAAATCCCCGTTCACCTTCAATTGATTTGGGTTTAACACGAGTTGCCCCCGTATCGCATCATCAACCGTAAAAGCAGGTTGTGTCACTTCTCGTACATACAAAAACAACCGCAGCCCTACCGCTACAGATAGCACGATACCGACTACTCTTTTCCATGCCTCGTGCCCCCGTTTCCACGCCACAACAATGATGAATAAAGTGACAATCCACCATACGACTGCCCCTTCAAACACAACGATGCCAGACGCTACAAGCACTGCTAGTATCCAGTAACTCATTGCGTCACAATCCTTTCCTCAAAGGACTCGAAGAGTTTCTTGCCAATGCCGCGGACTTTCATCAAATCTTCCTTCGTTTTAAACGAACCGTTCTTCTTGCGGTATTCGATAATCGCCTCAGCCTTTTTCTCGCCAACACCCTTCAATGTCTTCAACTCTTCCACCGTTGCCGTATTAATATTCACTTTTCCTTCTTTGGATGCTTCTTTACTCGTTGCGCCCGCTGGAATTGTCTCAGCTTCTTCTCCTATTTTGGGCACAACGATCACCATTTGATCTTCTACTCTTTGCGCCAAGTTCACTTTCTGGCTATCTGCCTCCGCCGTCAATCCTCCTGCGGCATCAATCGCGTCTTTCACCCGGTCACCAACCTTCATTTGATAGACTCCCGGCTTTTTCACTTCTCCTTTAATATCAACGAAAATGACCGCTTCTAGCGTCGTACTTTCTTCTGTTTTCTCCGCCATTACTGTCGTTACCACCGCTTCACTTTCTTCCACGGCTTCTTCTTTTTTAGGCAACAGTCCACCAACACCTACTAATAAAAGAAGCACTCCACCAATGACAGCACCTTTGACTGCCAGGCTCCACGACTCCCATTTCTCTTTACACTCATCAAAAAAAGCCATTCCTCTCACTCCTTAAAAAGATTTCTCCAATTAAAGATATGAGAAAAATGACTCATTGGTTATAGATTTTTTAGAATTTCAATAGCTTCATCCAAAGTCTTCACAGGATAAATTTTAATGTCTGTGCCTAACTTCGCAGCCGCTTCTTTGACTTCTTCATAGTTCGATTTAATATCTGGATAACGCGCACGCATTTCGTCCGTGATTTCATCGTCTGGGGCTAAGAAAACTGTCGCACCTGCTTCAATCGCAGCCACTAATTTCTTATCAATTCCACCGATACGTCCAACCGTTCCGTCTAATTCAATCGTTCCTGTTCCGGCAATGTTATGTCCGTTTTTCAAATGACTATTCGTAATTTGGTTGTAGATTTCAAGCGTGAACATCAAACCACCTGAAGGGCCACTTACGCCATGTGCGTCGAATTCAACGGATGGGTCAGAAGTCACATCTTCATCCACTTCCCCGCCAAATCCAAGACGGATACCACCAGTACGGCTATTCATTTTCAACTTCGCGCTGATTGTCATTGTTGCATCATCACGTTTCACTTGAAGGACTAGCGTATGTCCTGGTTCAAGGCCTGCTAAATAGTCTTTTAAGTCTTCAAAACTCTCATCGGTATTGCCTGGGCTCCTTCCGTCAATCGTTTCGATAATATCTCCGACTTTTAACTTGTCACGGAAATCCGAACTTTGGTCCACGCGTGTAACGAAAATACCATTCACATGTCGCTCGACCGTTTTCCCAGCCGCTTCAAAGGCTACTCGAACCGCTTTTGAACGTGCGTTGCGCATACTGAAATCTTGCAGGGCATCGAATTCTTCTGGAGTATAATCCCCGAATACTTCTTCAGCCGGAACCATTTCGTGGTGCTTCAAGAACTTCTTAAAGTACGTTAAGACGGTCGCCTGCTCGACATACACCGTCAGCACCCGGAGTGATCCTGGGTCCTCATCTTTTGCTCCACTAATCGTTAAAAATTGGGATACTTCTTCTGCAGTCCCTGGCGATTCAATCACATACGGGATTGGAATCATCGCTACAATCGCTAATACAACGAAAATTAAGGCTGCAATAATAATCTTCTTAACCTTTGACATCTGTTATCTCCTCATCCATTTTTATTGTGCGTTCAGGCGCATCTTTGTATTTTTCTTGCAGGGCATCGGCCACCACACTTGGAACAAACGGCGTTACGTCTCCTCCAAAGCGAGCCAATTCCTTCATCATTGACGAACTTACAAATCGGTACTCTTCCTTGCTGAGTAATAATACCGTTTCGACTTCTCCGTTTTGAACACGGTTATGAGATGCAAGAGTTGCTTCATATTCGAAGTCAGTTGCGTTTCGTACACCGCGGACAAGAACGCTCGCTCCTAACTGTGCCGCTGCCTCTACGGTTAACCCTCCGCTTACGGCGACCACTCTGGCATTGGGTACATGCGCAATCACCTTTTCAACCAGTGATTTCCGCTCGTCTAAAGAAAATAAATAGTTTTTCTGGACATTATGCGATAAAACGACAATCACTTCATCGAAAAGCTCACTGCTTCGCTCGATAATATCTAAATGCCCATTCGTAATCGGATCGAAGCTTCCTGCTACTACCGCTTTTCTCATCTTAAGCCTCCTCTTCGCTAGTCGCACGGTCAAAGAACACTAATGCTGTAATTCCGTACTCCACGCGCTTATATTGCTCAAATTCTAAAATTCGTTCCGGAAGTTGCACTTCCTTGTCCACCTCGCAGACAATCACGCAGCCTGGAGAAACTAGATTCAACTCCTGCAACTGCTCAATGTCCTTTACAATTTCTTGCAAGCGATACGGTGGGTCCATAAACACCAACTCAAACGGTTCAAACGCTGGGTCACTCGCAATCGTTTTGATTCCTTGTTTGACGTTTTGTCGTTTTAAATGAAATTGCTCGGGTGATTTTGTAATCTCAATATTTTGCTCAATCGTCTTTTGTGCCAGGCGATTGTTCTCGAATAGAAACGCACGGTCCATCCCACGAGAGACGGCCTCGATGGCAACGGCTCCGCTTCCGCTGTACATGTCGAGCATGACTCCTCCGTCAAAATAACCGCCAAGAATATTGAAGAGCGATTCTTTTATCTTGTCAGTCGTCGGACGAGTATTTTGGCCCGGTACTGCCTTTAAGCGTCTTCCGCCAAATTCTCCTGAAATAATTCGCACAGTGCATTCCTCCTTATTCCACTATAATACCATATTCCAGCACTCTTTCGTGAGTTTTTTATAAATTAATAAGTGCAACAACGGCTTGAAAGATTTCTTTTGGTGCTTCTTGAGTGTTGGGAGAGAGACGATGATTCGAATCCTTGCGGATTTCTTTATAATAGCTGTAATGGG
>JUUF01000346.1 GCA_001058355.1 Carnobacterium maltaromaticum | reverse complement strand
GCGACAGCAAGAGACAAGCAGTTGGCTTGGTTGAAAGAGCACGAAAAACAAATCGTGGCATGGATTCACTCAAGATATCCAAAGGTAGAAAAAGTACAGTTTGATTGGAAAACTCTAGAAGTCGGCCCCGTGAGCAATGGTGTAATGAATGTTGGATATAATTTGTCAGTTGAAGGAACGTTTAATGATATTCCAGAAACAATTATTTTTGTAGATTTTCGTATGGAAACTGCAGATAGTATTCCAAAAATGTC
>JUUF01000345.1 GCA_001058355.1 Carnobacterium maltaromaticum | reverse complement strand
TTTCTTGGTACGGTGTTTTTCATTTTCTTAAAATAACGCAAATAGCGGTACAAGTAGAATCGGCATAAAAATGGCTGGCAAGAAGTTTAATACTTTAATCTTCGTAATCCCTAGTAAGTTCATCGCTAAACCAACTAAAAGAACCGACCCAACCGCGGACATCGATACGGTTACCACATCATTCAAATGAGGAGCCACTAGTTGAGACAAGCCCACTAAAATTAACTCATATGCAATGACCGCCACTGCAGAAAGCCCTACTCCAATCCCTTCCGTTGCCGCAAGGAAAATTGAAGTAATCCCATCTAATACCGACTTCGTTTGAAGCAATGCTGGATCTCCAGTAATTCCTAACTGGATAGACCCCATTGTGGCAAGTGCCCCCACGCAGAAAATCATCACTGCCGCAACGAACCCTTCTCCGATATTTAAATTGTTTTCTTTGCCTTTTGAACCCTTCTCTTGAAGCCAGTCTGAGAACTTACGTACTCGCTCCTCCATTTGAAGCCCTTCTCCGACAACTCCACCGCATACAAGCGATAAAATCATAATCAAGCTATTCGGGATTTGAATCGCGCCTTTAATTCCGACTAGGAATACACATAGCGCTAACCCTTGCATGATATGTTGCGCGAAACGCTCAGAAATCATATGCCGTAAAAACACACCCGCAAGCGCTCCGACGGCAATCGCTGTTCCATTTATTAATATAATCACTTGAAAAACTCCTTCATTTAAACTGTCACGTGAAGGAATTTCTCTCCTTACACTATTCCACAAACAAACTTTGCGGATCTTCAAAAGGACTTGCCCCGTCCTCTTCAGTCTCGTGTTTTCTCTCTAAGAAGTACACTTCTTCAATCACCACTTCAGTCACATACACTTCTTGATGATTCTTGTTAGTGTATCGACGGGTATTGAGTCGCCCTTCCACGCCAATACGGTCTCCCTTTTTGACAAACTTGCCAATCCGTTCCGCAATTTTTCCCCATGCGACCACTTGGATAAAGTGTGAATGATAGGAATCATCGCTGTTACGGTACACATTTTGCACCGCGATGGTATTATTAAACACACTCTTTCCGGAAGGTTGAAGTTGTTGCACCTCTACCTCTTTGACAACACGACCAATTAAAGATACTAAGTTCATAAGACGAACCTCCTATAGTTTTTTCTATAGTAAGCTACGCCCAGATGCTTCTAATTGGCTTTTCCTTCTTCTCTTAATTTTTGAGAAAACTCAGAAATCTTACGCAATCTGTGGTTTACCCCTGATTTTGAGATAGGCCCAGAAGGTAACATTTCGCCTAACTCTTTCAAACTAATTTCTGGATTCTCTAAACGGATTTTCGCAATATCCGATAATTTATCTGGCAAGGCATCGAGCCCTACCGTATCTTCAATATATTGAATCTCTTCGATTTGACGAGTGGCTGCGTTCACCACTTTATTAATATTGGCATTCTCGCAGTTCACTAAACGATTCGCCGTATTTCTCATATCGCGAATGATTCGGATATCTTCAAAATGCAGCATCGCTTTGGAAGCATGAATCACGGCAAGGAAGTCTGCGATTTTCTCAGCTTCTTTCAAGTACGTGATATACCCCTTACGACGCTCAATCGTTCTGGCATTCAACCCAAACGCATTCATCATCTGACAAATATCGTCGTTATGCTCTTCATAAATCGAATAAATCTCTAAGTGATAACGGCTCGTTTTCGGGTCATTAATCGAACCGCCAGCCAGAAACGCCCCACGAAGGTAGGCACGCATCTTCTCTTCGTCTTCACGAACATTTTCTGGAACGCGCATATTAAATAAGCCGCTCGACTTGATATTCAAGTCTTCCAGAATCTCTTCTGTTCCGTGTTTTAAACGTACGATATACACATTGTTCTTCTTCAGTTTCATCTTACGGCGAACTAAGAGTTCACTTTCCACTTGATAATACTTCTTCAAGAGCACATAAATCCGTCGGGCAATCGTCGCGTTTTCCGTTTGGATATTTAAAATCAATTGACGATTCAAAATCCCAACCGCCCCATTCATTCGAATGAGCGCCGCAAGTTCATATTTTGAATAATCATATTGCACTTCTAGTTGGGTTAGTTCTTGTTTTGTTTCTGCAGCAAATGATAGTAAGGACACAGGCCTCCTCCTTTCTCTTCTAGTCATGTTGAAGGAGCCAAGAGGAAGTCTTGGCTCCTATTTCATTCGTTATTATTCAATTCGTGCACTTTGTAGGAGACGGAATAATTCGTCGATAACTTTTTCACCATCATGGTATACGCCTTTTTCACGTAATTTAATAAAGTCAGACGACACTACTCGGCATCCCTCGTCGCGCAATCCTTGGAAGTCGTACTTCACTTGGTAAAGATACTCTTCATTCTTTTGTTGGTTTAAGTACTCTTCTGGCACTGCCTCTGTATTCACGAGAACAGTATCGATAAATTTAGTTCCTAAATGGTCATGCAACACGCGTACATGATCTGCATCGGTAAAGTGTTCCGTTTCACCAAGTTGCGTCATGATGTTACAGATGTACACCACTTCCGCTTTCGTTTCGCAAACGGCTTGACCGATATCGCTAATCATTAAGTTTGGCAAAATACTAGTATAAAGACTACCAGGTCCTAGTACAACCATATCGGCTTCCATAATCGCATTGATGACTTCACGTGCCGCCATTGGAGTTCGGCTATCATCGAGCTTACGATTCTCGTCGTAGCAATGCACGGAAACTCGTTTAATCTTCTTGCGATATTTAACAAGTTCCGCTTCCCCGTCCACAATCGTTCCATCTTGGAATTCAGCACGGAGTAATAATGGCTCTTCAGCGGCAGGATACACATGTCCTTCCACCGCCATCATACGGCTTAGGAGACGAATCGCATCGAAAATATTTCCACGCATCTCTGTTAAGGCCGCAATGATTAAGTTCCCAATCGCATGTCCGGCGAAGAATTGATCGTCGGAATTGAAACGATATTGGAAAATTTCTTTTTGTAAAGCGTTCATCGGAGAAAGAGCAATCATACAGTTACGAATATCTCCTGGCGGTACAACGTTCATATAATCTCGAATGATTCCTGAACTTCCACCATCATCGGCAACCGTTACAATCGCAGTCACATCCGCATCTCTCTTACGAAGGTTTCTCAGTAGAACTGGGAGCCCTGTCCCTCCACCAATAACGGTGATTTTCGGGCCTTTCTTCCTCGAAGGGTTCGGTGTTACCTCGAACATCATGAGCGTCCATTCCCTTCTTTACGACGGTCTTTGTCACGATGAGAGATTTTCACGTTATAAGAGTCTGATAATAATTCGCGTCCGATACGTTCCGCAAAAGCTACAGAACGGTGTTGACCACCAGTACATCCGATGGCAATCGTCACGCTAGATTTTCCTTCTTTTTTGTAGCCTGGAATTGAGAAGTCGAGTAAGTCCATCAATTTGTGATAGAACGTCTTCGCTTCTGGTTGACTCATGACATAATCATACACAGGTTCATCTAATCCAGTTAATGGACGTAACTCTGCAATATAGTGTGGATTTGGTAAGAAACGTACATCCATCACGATATCCGCATCGATTGGAAGTCCGTATTTAAATCCAAATGACATCACTTGGATTGTGAAAATTCCTTCGCTGCCTGTAGAGAATGCTTGCATGATTTCTTCACGTAATTTACGAGGTGAAAGATTTGTTGTATCAATCACTTTTTGTGCACGTGTCTTGATGTCTTGTAATAAACGACGTTCCGCAATAATCCCATCGTAAATACGACCATCACTTGCTAGAGGGTGCGTTCTTCTTGTTTCTTTGTAACGAGAAACAAGCGCATCATCGCTCGCTTCTAAGAATAAAATTTTTGTTGTAATAAATGATGTGTTATCAAGGCCTGCAATAGCGGACATGATTTCATCAAAGAACGCGCGTGAACGTAAGTCGATTACGAGCGCAATTTTTGTAATTTTTCCTGATTCTTTTACTAATTCCCAAAATTTTGGTAGAAGACTTGGTGGCATATTATCGACACAGAAATATCCCATGTCTTCGAAACTTTGCATTGCAACAGTTTTCCCTGCCCCACTCATACCTGTAATGACGACTAATTCTAGTTGATCTACTGCCATTGTCATTCTCCTATCTCAAACGATATTGTTATCTTTACAATTATAACACATCCGGGCGTGTCATCGTTAACTTTTTTAGCAAAAAACACGATTGTTCGCACAAAAAAACGAGGGTTCACCCCTCGCTTTCATTAATCTTTCACTTGCATCACTTCAGACGGAATCTGAATATGAACCGTCGTTCCTTCTCCAATAGTTGAGTCTACACTAAGCGTAACGCCTAATCGTTTGGCAATCTCTGCAGATAAGTAAAGCCCTAGCCCTGTCGATTGGTGGTTCACACGACCATTGTAGCCACTAAATCCACGTTCAAAAATTCGTTTAATATCGTAAGGAGCAATCCCGATTCCCGTATCTTCAATCGTTAACGTGCTCCCATCAAAAAGAATGCGAATCGTTCCCTCTTCAGGCGTATATTTCACCGCATTCGATAACACTTGCTCGACGATGACGCCTAACCACTTCGAATCCGTGACCACCTTTTTCTCAGTAGGAACATAGTCCAAATGCAATTTCTTCGAAATAAAGAAGGTTGCGTATTTCTTCAAGAGCGGACGAATCACCTCATCGATAGAAATCGTTGAAATCGATAAGTCTTGATGGAAACTTTCCATTCGAACGTAATGCAGTGCTAGTTCTGTATAGGTCGTAATCCGAACGAGTTCTTGACTCAATAAAGATTTCTCAGACGTTTGCGGCAACTCACGAATCAACAACTGGCTCGCGGCGATACTCGTTTTAATTTGGTGCGCCCATAAAGTATAGTAGTCCACATCTTCCTTGCGAAGTTGCTTCATCTTCGTACTTAACCCTCGCATATCCGACTTTTCTTGTTGGATGGCCTCATATAAATGACTCACAACGGGCGAAAACCCATCGTCTAGCGTCGTCACTTCCTGCTGCAAACTTCGAACAACTTCTCTGTACTTTCTCCAATCGTGCCATAAAAGTGCACCAGCGACTACCAAAAGGAAAAAGGCTAGTAAAAATAAATAATAGCCGACTTCTGAATTGAGCCAATTAAAAACAAAGAAGAAGCCAATCGAAAACACTTCGATGAAGGCCAGTGCTCCGAGTAAGAAGGCATGCGATTTGAACCAAGCGATACTAAATTCAACTTTTATTTTCATTCAATCACTTCCGCCAATCCATACCCGACGCCTTTTTTCGTCGTGATTAATTTTTCCAATCCGATTTCGCCAAGACGCTTCCGCAAACGAGCAACCGTCACAGACAAGGTATTATCATCGACAAACACATCGCTATTCCACAACGCATTCATTAAATCTTCCCTCGGCGCAATATCGCCTTGTTTTTCAAATAGTACACGCAAAATGATAAATTCATTTTTCGACAACTCGATGACATTGCCCTCATAAGAAACCTTTCCGCTTCCAAGCTGCAAGGCAATCCCCTTATATTCCAGCCAATCCTTTTGCTGAACGAACTCATAACTACGACGCATCATCCCTTGGATTTTTGCGACCAATACACTTGGTTCAAACGGCTTTGTCATATAATCATCCGCGCCCATATTAATCGACATCACAATATCCATCGCCTGATCACGCGACGACAAGAACATAATCGGCACTTGAGACACCTTACGAATCTCTTGGCACCAATAATAGCCATTATAAAACGGCAATGTAATATCCAAAATCACCAACTGCGGATTAACTGCTAAAAATTGAGTATACACTTGCGAAAAGTCTTCCACCGCAACGACTTCATAATTCCATTTTTCCAATTCTTGTACAATCGCATCTCGAATGACTTTTTCATCTTCAACAATCATTATTGTTTGCATACACTCACCTCGTTTTCATTGTAACATCTTTCCAATTCACAGAAAACCATCTATTTCCTAATTTCTCGTATCATTTCCCATAAAGTCGTTTGATTCTCTTGCTCCGTTCCAATTTCATATACGAAGCCATCGGACTCGTCACGACCAAAGATAAAGAGCTCTACCGGCTGCGACTCGTCTATCCCCAAAATCCGACTGACCACTGGAAGTTGAATACTATATTTCAGATAAAATGTATTATCCCCAGTAGGACTTTCTTCTTTCTTCGTATAAATATTCTCTCGCAATTTTGCCTTTGCCAAAATATCTTTATTCAATTGCAATTCCTGGAATAAGAACTTTCCTTGTGGCCAGAGTTTTTTTGCCTCTTCTTCATTTTCAAAAACAAACTTCCCATCCACATATTGCAACGTCAGGCTTTTTTCCTCTTCCTTAGTTTTAGAATTGAGCTGCTTAATCGTTCCAACTAGCGGCTTCCCTTTTTCCCTAGCCTCAAGATAAACAAATACATTCGAGTCACCGACTACACGCATCTGACTCACAGTAAATCCATTCGGAAACTGCTCAAATAAATCTTCAATATTTTCTGTCGGATAAACACGACTCAATTCTTTCCCAGCCAGCTCTTCAAGATACCCACGACTTTCGTGACCCTGGCATCCCACTAACATCGCAACGCATAACATCAATAGCCCAATCCACGACCATTTCTTTAACTTCACACACAAAACCTCACTTTGCAATTCAGTGCCTTCATCATACCATATCCCGCCTACACCGTAACACTCCCTAACAAAATCCTAAACTTTAGAACAAAAAAAGAATTAAGCAAAGTTGCTTAATTCCCTTCTTACTCTTCAAT
>JUUF01000344.1 GCA_001058355.1 Carnobacterium maltaromaticum | reverse complement strand
TGTGAGATGTGAACTAATCCTTCTACTCCAGGGAATAATTCAACAAATGCTCCAAATGTAGTTAGACGTTTTACTAACCCATCTAATACTGAACCAACTGCTGCACGTTCTTCAATGTTATCCCATGGTCCTGCTAATGTATCTTTAATTGATAATGATACACGTCCGCTTTCTGGATCCACAGAGATTACTTTAGCTTGAACTTCTTCGCCAACTTTTAATTTGTCGCTTGCTTTCGCAACGTGCTCGTGAGAGATTTGTGAGATGTGAACTAA
>JUUF01000343.1 GCA_001058355.1 Carnobacterium maltaromaticum | reverse complement strand
ATAAGTGAATTTTGGGCAACGAGGTCTCGCGTATAAAAAAATTGCTTGGAGAATGCTCTCCAAGCAATTTCTAATCCAATTATTTAACTTCTGTATAACCGATTGATTCTAATTTTTGAGTTGCTGTTGAAAAGTCCGCATACGTTGTTGAAATGACACGTGCGTCTTTAAGTTCCATCTTGCCCTCTTCATTCGTTATAAGATTTGTAAATCCAACCGCATACACGTTTTTGAATCCAAAGCTAGTTTCCACTTGAAGCGTCATTACTAAGTTCCCATTACCGCGAACAATCTCATCCCCATACGAATATGAATTGTCAACATTATTCGCTAGACCACGATAATAAGTTTTATCAAATGTTACTTTATCATTTCCACTAAATTTCTTATTCACTTCTTCTTTTAGTTTTGCAATAATTTCGTCTTTGTTCTTAGCGTCATCAAGTTTTTCAGCAACTGTCTTCAATCCTTTAACAGGAAGTGTAAAGCTTCCGTCGCCTTCTAATACATAACCTCTGTCTTCTAATAAGTTAGCGAAATTACCGTCTAACACGATTTTGGCATCTTTTCCATTTTCTAATTTGCCATTGTTTTCAACTTTGAAACGTAAGAATGACAATTTAGAATCTGTCACATGAACTTCTGCACGGCCACCTTTGTTAAAGCCTTCCACTTCTAATGAAGTGATTTTCGCTAATTCTTCAGCCGTTAATTTCTTCGCTTCTTTTAATCCGCTAACTTTCACTTTTGTTTCTTTTGGAAGGTTAAAGTATTTTTCAGCATCTTTATCTGAAGAGAATGTGAAAGTAATTTCGTCGTTATTTGACAAGCCATCTGTTTTACTTGGAGTTGCTTTCACTTTTGTTGCAGCATTACGAACTTCTGCTTCTGTTTTCGCATCTGCTTTAGGGTTTGCTACTAAGAATTCTTTTACTAATTCTTGAGTGTCTACTTGGTATACAAGTTCCCCTTTTGTATCTAACCCTGTAAAAGTTGTTTTGATAGATTCACCAGCGTCTACTTTTTTTACGCCACAAGCAGCAAGTAACACAGTTGCTACTAAACAGAATAATGTTAACAGTCTTTTTTTCATGATTCCCTCCTGAAAAGCTTTTCTTTTTTTGATTACTTTCACCATTATAAGTTCTATTACAGTATTTTTCAATACCGTTTTGTATCGGCTTGCGCTTCTATTTCGTTCGTGCTAAGGTGAATCTAACGAACTTTATTTACACATCGGAGGCTTTATGAATCAAAAAATCCCCGTATGGAAAACCATCCGCTTTACATTAGGCAATTTAACGCAAAACAGCTGGATGTATTTACGCAATTCCATTTTCTTACAATTTTTTATTTCCGTGTTTGGATTTGGCTTTTTAACACTTATTTTTCGCGGAATGCTCTTTATTACTGGGCAATCCAACTTGAACTTCGCCAATTTCAAGACAGTCCTGCTGAGTCCAGGATCCATCCCGCTCCTGATTCTCTATTTATTGGCGTTCGCGTTTCTTATCTTCATGGAGTTCTCGATTCTCATCTTCATGATTTACGGAACGATTCGCGGCATTCATTTTTCTTGGCGCAGTAGCATTCAAAATGCGTTCTCAGAACTGAAGCAGCTGCTAAATGGCCACTTTATTACGTTCTGGCTGTACTTTTTAACGCTCTTGCCCATCGTCAATATCGGTGAGCTGACGTTTATTTCTAAAAAGATTACCATTCCGGAATTTATCACGGGTGAAATCACTAAGACGAGTGCCGGTACTCTCTTCTACTTAGGACTGGTCGTTGTGCTACTCTACTTTCACGCACGAAGCTCTCTTGCGATTCCGCTTCAGATTCTTACCGACCAGCCATTTACCAAAAATATCATCACAAGCTGGAAGCTGACGAAGAAAAACGTTTGGCGCCTGCTCCTTATTTCGGCAGTCGTCGAAGGGGTGCTAGCCATTCTTGTTATTTTCATCTCGATTGGTAGTGTCGCCCTCGTTGAATTTCTAGATCCAAACGGCTCAAATACGCTTCTGTTAAGTAGTGTTCTCGCCATCGCAAAACTGCTTCAAGGATTCATCATCCTCTATACGAAGATTGCTACTTTTATTGTGATGACAAAAATCATCCACGAGCATAAATTGGCATCGCTTGAAGTGTATCATCACCATGAGGAAATTAAGCATAAACGTACCATCGTCACAACCGCCGCCCTCATCTTTGTAATAGGAAGCGGGGTTCTCACAACGCTCACCACTTACAGAACGGAGTCAGCCAACGACCCTATCATCATTGGTCACCGTGGCTATGTCGATGAAGCCGTTGAGAATTCGATTGAAGGCATTAAAGCGGCTAAAGAAGCTGGCGCCAACATGGTGGAGATGGATATTCTTCTGACGAAAGACAATCAATTCGTCGTCATGCACGACTATAACTTGAAACGATTAGCCGGTTTGAATAAACGCGTTCAAGACATGACCCTAGACGAAGTTCGTGGTCTTCCAATCGAACAAGATGACTTTAAGAGCCATATTCCTACTTTTGAAGAGTTTTTCAAAGCGGCCAAAGAAATCGGCATGCCGCTTGTCATCGAGCTTAAGCCACATGGTGGTGAGCCTGCCAACTACGTGGATCTTTTCATCGCAAAATACAAAGAGCTCGCCATCGACAACTCAAACAAAGTCATGTCCCTTGATTTAAAAGTCATGGAAGAACTCGAGGCAAAAGCACCGGAAATCACGACTGGTTTTGTCATCCCCATCCAATTTGGCGGATTCGGAGACGCGAAGGTGGATTTCTATGTGGTGGAAGACTTTTCTTACCAAGAACTGGCGGTACTGCATGCGCAGGAGACAGGACATGAGGTGTTTGTCTGGACCATCAATACGGATGAAGCCCTCCAGAAATACGTAGACAGCCCGGTAAACGGGATCATCACAGACCAAGTCGCGCTCGCCAAAGCCATTGAGGAGGAGCACAAAACCAACAACAGTTTAATGGACCGCTTCTTACGCACGTTGAATGTGAGTATTGCTAAATAAAATAAAAACACTACTAGCTCCTTCGGAGGCCTACATAGTAGTGAGAACAGCTGCACCGGATTGAGCCGAAGTCTCAATTCCTACCGAATTTCAAACGGACTCTAGAAAATGAATTTCCAGAGTCCGTAATTCACTTCGGTTGCACTCGCTATTCTCACTACTATAGTCTCCGAGGAGCTTTTGTGTTTTTATTTTTGCGCATTCACCCTGCTTAGAACCTGTGTATTAAACAATGTTGAGACTCCCAAAATGGATTTATGAGCGCGGTCTGTGTGAATCGTATTTCTGGAGGGCGGGGAAAGGGAAAGGAGGCAGAGAGTGCTGGGCACTTTCTTCTCCATCCTAGCCTTTCCTAGCGGACAAACTTTGAAGGCTTGCCCACTATGGTTTCACAAAAATAAAGGCTTTGTTCCAATAAAAAGAT
>JUUF01000342.1 GCA_001058355.1 Carnobacterium maltaromaticum | reverse complement strand
GCCTTACCACGTAAGTTACGTAGGTAGTATAATTTAGCACGACGAACTTTACCGTAACGAACTACTTCGATTTGTGCTACACGTGGAGTGTGTAATGGGAATGTACGTTCCACACCAACACCGTTAGAAACTTTACGTACTGTGTAAGTTTCGCTGATGCCAGCACCACGACGTTTGATAACAACGCCTTCGAAGATTTGGATACGTTCGCGAGTTCCTTCAACAACCTTAGCGTGAACACGTACAGTGTCACCAGGACGGAATGAAGGGATATCTGAACGTAATTGTTCTTGAGTTAATTCTTCGATTAATTTGCTCATGTTTTTTTCTCCTTCCAACAAACATTCATGACTTGGCATTTTTCCAATCAGCGGAATATCGTTATCTCTGAGTGAAGTCTCACTCACTCGAAATATACTAACATACTTGCCTATCAAATGCAAGCAAGATTATCAATTTTTTTGACGTTTTTTCTCTGTCTAAAAACTACGCAGAATGCTCTTCACAGCAGTGCTCGCTTGCTAAGTTATAGAGGTCTAACACATGATGATCTTCCAGCGAATACCACACGTGTTTCCCGACCTTTTCAGCCTTCACAATATGATGAGCACGAAGTTTTTTCAACTGATGGGAAATCGCAGACTGCTCCATTCCAGTACAGTTCATTAAGTCTTCTACACATAGTGGTTCGCGCTGTGTCAATAGCGTAATAATATTGAGTCTTGTTGCATCCCCAAGCAACTTGAAGAGCTGCACCATTTCACTACGTCCTTCGTCCTTAGACAACAGTGCTTGAAATGCTTTAATTTCTTCTGCATTTAGATGTTCCGTCATCTAGCATCCCTCTTCCTCTTTTACTTCTTGTAGTAACTTTGCTTCCTCTTTTGAGAGTTCATACTTTTCTAGTAAATCCGGTCTTCTTAAATACGTCTTACGAAGCGATTCTTTCATTTGCCACTGTGCAATTTTTGCATGATTTCCGCTAAAGAGCACTTCTGGAACTTCCATTCCTTTATATTCTCTTGGACGTGTATATTGTGGGTGTTCTAATAATCCTGTGGAATGTGAATCTCCTACCGCAGACGCATCATTTCCTAATACATCTGGTAAGAGACGCACTGTCGCATCAATCATTACCGTTGCCGCTAACTCCCCACCAGTTAACACGAAATCTCCAATCGAGTATTCATCCGTCACAAGCGTGCGAATACGTTCATCATAGCCTTCATAGTGACCACAAATAAACACCAGGTGCTCTTCCTTCGATAATTCTTCGGCGTCCTTTTGCGTAAATGTTTTCCCCGCCGGATCCATTAAAATCACACGTGGCGTCGTCTCAGGAGAACGCTCACGAATCGATGCAAGAGCCAAGTCAATCGGCTCTACTTTTAGAAGCATTCCAGCTCCCCCACCGAATGGATAATCGTCCACATGATTATGTTTATTATTTGAAAACTCACGAAAATCCGTTGTTTCAAATTCGATTTTCCCAGCTTCGATGGCCTTTCCGATAATCGATTGCGTCATCGGTCCTTGTACCATTTCAGGGAATAATGTTAATACATCAATCTTCATCTTAATCGATCAACCCTTCCAATAGATGGATATAAGCTTTCT
This sequence comes from Carnobacterium maltaromaticum, assembly GCA_001058355.1. GTDB lineage: Bacteria > Bacillota > Bacilli > Lactobacillales > Aerococcaceae > Granulicatella. The sequence goes on along the minus strand of JUUF01000342.1, from coordinate 2,236 downwards.
TTTCTTCTTTATCGACTTTATAAACGACTGGTTCAATAAATGGAATTAAGAGTTCTTTCTTTCCTTTTTGTTTTACAACCCAGACATCATTTGACCCTGGAGAAAGAATTTCGGTGACTTTTCCAAGCACTTCACCTTCATCCGTTACAATTTCCAGTCCGATAATTTCATGGTAGTAAAACTCGTCGTCTTCGAGTTCTGTCAATTGCTCCTCGGCTACCTTAAGCAGACATTCTTTGTATTTTTCAACATCTTCGATGCGGTTCATTCCTTCGAACGTTAACAAATCAAAGTTTTTATGACGACGATGACTGGCCACAGTCACAAAAGTTAGAAACTCTCCATCTTTAAAAATGGCTAATTCCGTTCCTTTTTTATAACGTTCTTCAGCAAAGTCTGTCGTTGAAATCACACGCACTTCCCCACGAAGCCCTTGTGTATTTACGATTTTTCCTACTTTATAAAAAGTTGTCATTCCATTTCCTCCTTAAAAGAGTCGTTCTACAATAATCTTAAGCGTCTCATCCGTCACTTCAATATCGTAATCATCAATACATTGACCAAGGATGCAATAGTTTTTATCACGGTTATGCGATCCCATCAACGAACTGTACATCGAATCTAATTCTAAATGTTTTTCTACAGATAATCCTGCTTCTAATAAATCTAAGTCTTCTGGTAATTTTGTATATGGCGCTGTACACGTAATAGTCGCTTTTTCATGCGGTACATACACTACATGCGCGGTTACATCATACAATTCATGGTACAAATAATAATCGACCATTTCTTTTACGATACGTTTTACAAAATCCTTTTCTGTTGCCATTATCCCTCAGCCTTTCTTTCCTTGATATCTTGACGAATGCCTTCAAAAATTTCAAAAATCGGTACGAGTACCGCTGCAACGAATCCTCCCGCGAATCCATTGTTGTAGAGGTTTAATCCTCCATGCATTACAACTACGTGGCTTACCAGTGTAATATGAACGAACCCAGCAATTACTCCAGCAAGTGGTCCATAATATCCACTGACAGGCGCAAGAGTGGTTCCAAAGATAGCAGCCACGAGTGCGCTCGTACTTGCTGCTTCGACTCCTGTTAAGTAGCAGCCAATCATAATCCCTACTAATACAGGAACCGTATTTTTCACTTGATTCCCGAAGGCTCCAAAGCTCATCGCTCCAATGATACTTCCGACAATCGGACCATTGAGTTGTCCACCATTAATAAGGACATAGCTTAACAGAATGAAGCCCATAATGCTCATATTGAACGTTACCGTTGCAAGGTTTGTCATTTCAACAAAGTCGCTTGGCAGACGTCCTGACAGTTTCAAGAGTAATTTAAAATGATATTTTTCTTTCTTTTGAATATGTAGATAGAAGCTTGTCGCTAGCAAAATCAGACATAGTCCAATCAACAGCCCATATAAAATAAGTGGGCTTTCTGTATTCGCAAGCGTCTTTGTTTCTACTTCGATTCCAAATGCATTTAGAAATCCTAGAACGACCATCCCAACGATTCCCGCTGTAAACCCAACGTTATACAAGCTGAACCCTTGATGAAACCCTAAATACTGCGTTGATAATTGGGGCAAGATGAATCCAATAAAGATTCCAAGTGCATACGCCAAAAAAATGCTCCAACCACTTGGTAATGCTCCTCCAAATGCAAGGAAAGAAACTAATGGTCCTAATGCCGATCCAAACAATCCGACAATAACATAATTTCGATAATTCTGCTTCGTGACTTTTGCATAAATCCAGACGCCTAGCATAAACGGAATACTGTTAAAGAGGTTTTTCCCGAAGAAAGAGAATCCCGCAAGCATCCCTAAACTCCCAATCACCGTTCCATTAACAGGAATTTCTAATTTCTTGTAACTATAAATATTAATCAGAAGCATAATAGCCACATTCAACAGCGTACTTCCGACAGATGCAATTTGCATATAATCCGTAAATAACTGACTAGGCGAAATCAGAATCGTAATCATTCCTTGAAGTAACGATTGTGGCGACTCTAGACAAAATGCTAGCAGCATCAAAATAGTGGATAGGCCAAATAAATAATAATATTGTCGATTCATTTGTTCTTTTAATATCGGCTTTTTCTTCATAAGGTCTTCCCTTCAACTATAATTTTACTCACTTATCATACCAAACTCACGAAAAACAATCAAAAACCCGAGTACTAACAACAATAAAAGAACACTCGTTATACCGTATACGGTA
>JUUF01000341.1 GCA_001058355.1 Carnobacterium maltaromaticum | reverse complement strand
GCTGAAAAAGCTAAGAAAGACTTATCAGGTGTTTCTCAAACACAAATCAGCTTACCATTCATTTCTGCTGGTGCAGCTGGCCCATTACACTTAGAAGTAACATTAACTCGTGCTAAATTTGATCAATTAACTCATGATTTAGTAGAACGTACAAAAGAACCAGTTCGTCGTGCATTAGCTGACGCAGGTTTAACAGCTTCAGATATCGACCAAGTATTATTAGTTGGTGGATCAACTCGTATTCCAGCAGTTGTTGAAGCTGTTCGTAACGAAACTGGTAAAGAACCTAACAAATCAGTAAACCCAGACGAAGTAGTGGCGATGGGTGCTGCAATCCAAGGTGGGGTTATCTCTGGTGATGTGAAAGATATCGTATTATTAGACGTAACACCATTATCACTTGGTATTGAAACAATGGGTGGTGTGTTCACTAAATTAATCGATCGTAACACTACAATCCCAACAAGCAAATCACAAGTATTCTCAACTGCAGCGGATAACCAACCAGCAGTAGACGTACACGTATTACAAGGTGAACGTCCAATGGCAGCGGACAACAAGACTTTAGGTCGCTTCCAATTAACAGATATTCCAGCTGCTCCTCGTGGTGTGCCTCAAATCGAAGTAACATTCGATATCGATAAAAACGGTATTGTAAATGTTCGTGCTAAAGATTTAGGAACTGGTAAAGAACAAGCTATTACAATCAAATCTTCTTCTGGTTTATCTGATGAAGAAATCGAACGTATGGTGAAAGATGCAGAAGCAAATGCTGAAGCAGATAAAAAACGTAAAGAAGAAGTAGATTTACGTAACGAAGTTGACCAATTAATCTTCACTGTTGATAAAACATTGAAAGATTTAGAAGGTAAAGTAGATGCTAGCGACGTTCAAAAAGCAGAAGCAGCTCGTGATGAATTAAAAGCAGCTGTTGAAGCAAATGACTTAGAAGCAATGAAAGTAAAACGTGATGCTTTAAATGAAGTGGTACAAAACTTAACTGTAAAACTTTATGAACAAGCAGCTGCAGCTCAACAAGCAGCAGGCGCTTCACAAGAAGGCCCAACAGAACAAGCATCTTCAAATAACGATGGCGTTGTAGACGCTGACTTCGAAGAAGTAGACTAATATTTGCTAAAATGATAGGGTGTAAGACTACTTAGTGGCCTTACGCCCATATCCTTTGTAAACTATGAAAGAAAAGGAGGGGCAATTCAGTGGCCAAAAGAGATTTATATGAAATTTTAGGCGTATCCAAAGATGCCTCTGAAGCAGATATTAAGAAAGCTTATCGTAAATTATCAAAGAAATACCATCCAGATATTAATAAAGAACCTGGAGCAGACGAAAAGTTTAAAGAAATCGCTGAAGCTTATGAAATTTTAGGAGATGCACAAAAGCGTGCAGCGTATGACCAATACGGACATGCTTCTTACGATCCAAATTCTGGATTCAGTGGAGGCGGATTCGGTGGTGGATTTGAAGGGTTCGGCGGGTTCGACGGTTTTGGCGGTAGTGGAAACTTTACTGGCGGATTCGAAGATATCTTTAGTAGTTTCTTCGGTGGTGGAGGTAGTCGTGCAGATCGTGCGAATATGCCACGTCAAGGGGCCGATCTTCAATATGTCATGGATTTAACATTTGAAGAAGCCATCTTTGGTAAAGAAGAAACCATTCATTATCACCGCAGCGACGAATGTCAAACCTGTCATGGTACTGGTGCAAAACCTGGTACGCATCCTACAACATGTTCAAAATGTCATGGTGCAGGTGTGATTAACGTTGAAAGAAATACACCATTCGGTCGTATGATGAGCCAAACAACCTGTGATGTGTGTCATGGTACGGGACAAGAAATTAAAGAAAAATGTCCAACCTGTCACGGTCATGGTCAAGTAGATGAAACTCATAAAGTGAAAGTAAAAGTCCCTGCTGGGGTTGAAGATGGAAATCAAATGCGTCTTCAAGGCCAAGGGGAAGTTGGTTTCAATGGTGGCCCTTATGGTGACCTCTATGTCATCTTCCGTGTTGGACAAAGTAAGACATTTAAGCGTCAAGGAGCAGATATTTACTATCAACTTCATGTAAACTTTGCTCAAGCGGCTCTTGGTGACGAAGTGGATGTTCCAACTGTTCACGGTAAAGTGAAATTAAAAGTCCCTGCTGGAACACAATCAGGAACAATTTTACGTTTACGTGGAAAAGGTGCTCCAAAACTTCGCGGAACAGGAAACGGTGACCAACATGTAGAAGTCATCGTAGACACTCCTAAGAAACTGACAGATAAGCAAAAACAAGCGTTACAAGTATTTGCGAGTGAGGCAGGAACGGACCTTCATAATGGAGAAGAGAACTTCTTCGACAAAATGAAGAATGCCTTTAAAGATACATTTGAATAAATAGAAAAAGAACTTAGCATTTGGTTGCTAAGTTCTTTTTTACTTTATTTAGAAGTAACAGCAAGGCGACGAATAATTCCTTCGTGCTCAGGATATTTCTCTAATAATTCGTCTTGTGTATAGAGTTTGAAGTCTTCGTATTCAAAACCAGGAGTAACGCTACAACTCACAATCGCAAAGTCTTCTTCGTTGTCCGATTCAATAGTAGATCCAAAGATGACTCCAGCAGGAACTGTAAATTGGAGCTTTTGTCCGTTTCCAGGTCCAATCTCAACCGCTACATATGTACCATCTGGATGAATCATATGCACGGTAAGCGCATGACCGAAGTGATAGTACCAAATCTCATCAGAAGAAAGTAAATGGAAATGAGATGGGTTTTGATTCGTTAATAAAAACAGAATAGAGGTGGAGAGTGCACGGATACGATTATCTGGTAATTCTACTGTTTCAATCGCTTTATAAGTCTGACGGAAATAACCACCTTCCACATGTGGTTCTAAGTCTAATTCTTTAATCCATTCTTCTTTCGTTTTCATAGGAGACCTCCAGTCATTATTTTCTATTATTATAGCGTAACTTTTTCTACTTGTGAATTGTTGATAGAACGGTAATTATGCTATACTAGTACTATTGGAAAAGAAAGGAGAAGAGTCATGAAAGATAATATCGCTTTAATTGTTTCTAATAAAGACGTTAAGAAAATTAGAGAGCTTTTTAATGAGAATTATCCAATTGATATCGCCTTGGCGTTAGAAGAAGTCGATGATGATGTTTTAAAGAATTTCATGTTCTCTATCTCAAATACCAGATTAGCTTCAATCTTAGAAGTTGCTGAACCTGAATTCCAATTACGAATGCTTGAGAAACTCCCATTTAGACGGGTAGCTTTACTATTCCAACAAATGTCAAACGATGATGTCGTGGATATTTTAGGAAATTTACCTGTTGGAATCCGTAAACGTTACATCAATATGATGAAACAAAGTTCTCAAGATGATATCCAAACGATGTTAAATTACGCTCCGGATACTGCCGGAGGGATTATGACCACTGAGTACATTACGGTAAAAGAACACTTAACCGTTGAAGAAACATTATCTAAATTAAGAGAGATTTCTCCAAACTCAGAAGTCATTAACATTATTTTTGTGACGAGTTTACAACGGAAATTAATCGGTTGGATTGATATTCGCGATCTATTTACACACGATTTAGACGAGAGTTTACATGACGTGATGCATACGAATATCATCTCTGTTTTACCAGAAGAAGACCAAGAAGAAGTGGCTCGTATTTCTACGAAGTACGACTTATCTGTTGTACCTGTAGTCAATAAGCAAAATGTGTTACTTGGGATCATCACAATCGATGATATCGTTCACGTCTTGCAAGAAGAGCACCACGAAGATATGTTATTAATCAGCGGGGTTGAAGGAACAGAACGAATCGGTGGACCTTTTAAAGAATCGATTCGAAAACGGACACCTTGGCTCTTAATTAACTTAATTACTGCCTTTATGGCGAGTGCGGTTGTGGGTTTATTCCAAGACACGATTGAACAAGTCGTTGTTCTTGCCGTTGCAATGCCAATTATTACCGGGATGGGTGGGAACTCAGCTTCTCAAACATTAGCTCTCGTTATCCAAGAGGTTGCAATTGGTCAATTAACGTGGGAAAAAGACAAGAAGTATGTATTAAATGAGATTTGGCTTGGATTAGTCAACGGAATTATCACAGGGATTTTTGCAGCGATTGCGCTCTACATCCCATATCAAAACTTTTTCTTATCGATTATCGTCATTTTAGCGATGGCAATGAACTTAATGGTAGGGGCCTTTTTTGGTTTCTTCGTTCCTTTATTCTTGAAGAAACTAAATCTAGACCCTGCGATTTCATCAACAATCTTTGTAACAACAGCAACTGACGTATTAGGATTCTTTATTTTCTTATACTTAGCTCAGTTGTTCTTGCCATTATTAATGTAGTTTGATAGAATTATTTGAATTTTAACGTAGTAGTGTATTAAGGAGTTATTCATGAATTTAGAAGAAATGAA
>JUUF01000340.1 GCA_001058355.1 Carnobacterium maltaromaticum | reverse complement strand
TTTAGCTGGTTGATCAGCGTTAATTGTAATCGGAGCTACTTCGTCACCTTCAGTGAACTTAGGTGTTTGTTTTTGTTCTTGACCTTGTTTACCTGTTGATTCAACATCTTCACCTGTTGGAGTTACTGGTGTAACTGTTGGTGTGTAAGTTGCTGTTACAGCTGTTCCGTTCGCGTCTTTTGCTTGAACAGTGATTGCATCTGGAGTTCCAACAAAATCTTTGTTTGGTGTGAA
>JUUF01000339.1 GCA_001058355.1 Carnobacterium maltaromaticum | reverse complement strand
CCGTATACGGTATCACTTGTATTAGGTGTATTGTGTTTTTGTATACAGTTGTAGTATCCTATAGTGGTAAGGTTTATAGAGAGAAGAGATGACAGATGACAAAACAAAGAAAAATTATGTACGGAGTTTTTGGGGTACTTTTCGCATTTATTTTATTGGCTCTGGGATTGATTCAAATGTTTACGTATCGAGCGACTCCTGAGGCACAAGAAACTTGGAATATTGCTGCGTTTGAACAGAAAAACAACTGGACTCATTTTGAGGTGACTGGCGAAAAGAAAGGAACGCTTTTATTTTATACGGGAGCTTTAGTTGAACCGCAAGCTTATGCAAAATTAGCTGATGGACTCGCTAAAGAAGGAATCGAAGTGTACATTATTTCCTCTCAGTTAAATTTACCGGTATTGGATAATGGAACGATGGCCACTATCGTAAAAGAAGAGCACTTGGATAAAGTGTTTGTCGGAGGGCATTCTCTAGGTGGAGTTGTTTCGACGATTGAAGCGAAAAAATTGAACGAGACGGGTCAAGTAGCAGGGTTAATTTTACTAGCAAGTTATCCAGATCAGAGTACGGATATCAGTGAAACACAAATTCCTGTTTTATCCATTACGGCTTCGAACGATAAAATTTTGAAACAAGAGAAATATGAAGATGCCAAATCTCGGTTACCAGAGTCTACACTCTATACAATCATTGAAGGTGGGAATCATAGTGGATTTGGACTTTATGGTCAGCAAAAGGGTGATGGTGAGGCGACAATGAGTGCCGAAGAGCAACAAAAACAATTAGTTCAAATCATTAAACAATTTATCGTATCGCATTAAGCTAGGCTTCGGTCTAGCTTTTTTGTACGCTAGAGTTGAGTTTTCACACCTCGGCAGGTATCATGAAAGTAACGAATTTTGGAGGTAGAGTGTATGCAACAAAAAGTAACAAAGAACTGGGTCACTATCGGAACTGGTGTGATTGCCAATGAATTAGCAGTAGCGCTAGAATCATTGGATGGAAAACTATATGGAGTTGCCAATCGTACCTATGCTAATGCCGTAAAATTTGCAGATAAATATGGTATTGAAAAAGTATACGATGCAATTGATGATGTATTTATAGATCCTGCAGTGGATATTATTTATATTTCAACACCACACAACACTCATATTCACTATCTTAGAAAAGCATTAGCCGCTGGAAAACACGTATTATGTGAAAAGGCGATTACGCTAAACAGTGAAGAGTTGGAAGAAGCGTTGCAACTTGCTAAAGAAAATAATGTAATTTTGGCTGAAGCGATGACACTTTACCATATGCCAGTCTATAAACAATTAAGAAAAGCTGCTGAAAACTTAGGTGAGCTTCGCATGATTCAAATGAACTTTGGTAGCTATAAAGATTATGATATGACGAATCGTTTCTTCAATCGCAATCTAGCAGGAGGGGCATTGCTTGATATCGGTGTATATGCCTTGTCTTGCATTCGTTATTTCATGAGTGAGGCGCCAAGTTCGATGGTTTCTCAAGTGAAATTAGCGCCAACGGGTGTGGATGAACAAGCTGGAATCGTTTTGACAAATGATGCTGGAGAAATGGCAACTGTCACGATGACGCTCCATGCTAAACAACCAAAACGCGGAGTGATTGCTTACGACAAAGGGTATATTGAGATTGTCGATTATCCACGAGCGCATAAAGCAACGATTACTTATACAGAAGATGGACATGTTGAAGCTTTTGAAGATGAATTGGGATTAGATGCCTTAGCTTATGAAGTGCTAGATATGGAGTCAACGATTAATTCAGGAGTAGACAAAATGCATCTTGAATATACGGTCGATGTGATGAAAATTATGACAGAATTACGTCGTGAATGGGGAATCAAGTATCCAGAGGAAGAGGAAGCATGAAGCAACAAGAACAATTAAAACGAATGGAACAGTATGCCAAAAGAGTGCTTAGTGCAGATACAACAGGGCACGATTGGTCGCATATTGAACGCGTCGTCAATACGACAAAGACGATTGCGAAGGCGGAAGGAGCAGACTTATTTATTTGTGAAGCTGCAGCGCTACTCCATGATGTTATCGATGATAAAATTGTCAACGATCCCGCAACCGCGTTGAAGGAATTGAAAGGATTTCTAATTTCTATTGAAGTGACTCCTGAACAAGTTGAAGCTATTGAGTCGATTATTACGAGAATGTCGTTTAAGAATCATAAGGAACAACAAGAACTTTCTCTTGAAGGAAAAGTAGTGCAAGATGCGGATCGATTAGATGCCATTGGTGCTATCGGGATTGCTAGAGTGATGTGTTACTCTGGAAGTACTGGAAGACCAATCCACAAACCAGAAATGAAGCCACGTGAAAACTTAACGCCTGAAGAATATAGAAACGGTGAATCGACAGCTATTATGCATTTCTATGAAAAATTACTGAAGTTAAAAGATTTGATGAATACCAAATATGGTAATGAATTGGCAAAAGGGCGACATGAATTTTTAGAACTGTACTTAGAGCAATTTTATGCCGAATGGGATGGGAAACGATAGACAATAAGCGACAAAATTTTTTGTCGCTTATTTGTTTTGTAAGAGAAACAGGTGTAAAATAGTAACTACATTTTAAAGTGAGAGGATTGGTTGCGTGGAAGTTGAGCAACAACTTACGAATAAAGAACTTCGAAAAAATATATTTGTGATTGTATGGCCGGTATTTGTGGAAGTACTTCTTGGTGCACTCTTTGGAATGGTTGATATGATGATGGTGGGTAAAATCCCAGGGGATACTGCTGCAGCTGTTTCTGCAGTTGGGATGACAAACCAACCAATGTTTCTAGGACTAAGTTTGATTCAGGCATTAAATGTCGGCGGAACTGCGATTATTGCTAGGTATTTTGGAGCAAAGAAATACAATCGCATGGGAAGTATCCTGAAGCATGTAATGATTCTTGCGATGGTTTTCTGTGTGACGCCAACAGCAATATTGATGCTGATTTTCGCCCCGGAAATCTTATCTTTACTTGGGGGCGATGCGACAGTTATTAATGTCGGTGTGGACTACTTTAGAATTGTCACCATTGGATTTATCTTCCAATCACTATCGTTTACTGTAACAGCAGCGCTTCGAGGGATTGGTGAAACCAAAACTCCGATGAAGAATAATATTATAGCCAATAGCTGTAATGTTTTAGGAAATGCCATTTTAATCTACGGGATGTTTGGTTTTCCGGCATTAGGCGTTACAGGAGCGGCGATTGCTACAGCTGCATCGAATTTAATCGCGATGGTGTTAAATGTACGTTATATTTTATCAGGAAAAAGTATTCTGAAACTCGATTTTAAGGAAAAATTTGAATTTAGGGCGGAAGTGATGCGCGATTTAGTACGTATCGGAATACCAACAGCATTAGAACAAATGGCACTACGTTTTGGAGTTATCATGTTCTTGAAGATCGTTTCAGGACTAGGAAATAATGTGTATGCGGCTCACCAAATTGCTCTGAATGTACTTTCTCTATCGTACTCTCCAGCTCAAGCATTCGGGATTACAGCTTCGTCACTGATGGGACAATCGCTTGGGGCTAAGAATGAGAAGTTGGCAGAGCGCTATACCAAGATGTGCCAACGCATCGGATTAACGTTAGCGATTATGATGTCTGCTTCGATTTATTTTGGAGCAACTCTATTAGCAGGAATGTATACGGATAACGTTGAAATTATTCAAAATACCGTTATTGCTTTATCCATCGTTGCGTTCGTTCAACCGTTTCAAAGCCATCAATTGATTACTTCTGGAGCACTGCGTGGGGCAGGAGATACAGTATGGCCACTCATTGCAATTTTTATCGGATCATGCGTCATTCGATTAAGTGTAGGATATGTGTTTGTAAACTTCTTTGGATGGGGACTTGCTGGTGCATGGTATGCAGTCTTTATCGACCAATTTATCAGGGATATGATTATTCTCCTTCGATTTAGAAGTGGACGATGGAAAAATATTCGAATTGCATAAAGGAAAGGCTGGAATTTTCCAGCCTTTTTGTTTTGAGTATAAATCGTGTGGAGTAGTTTACTGAAATCATAGAAAATCAAAAGAAAACGTATGGAGATTGATTTTTTATTGAATTTACAATACTTTTGGTTGTTGAGAGAATAGTGTTTGTGATACTATAGTAAAAAGATGTAAAGAGATTGGAGTTTTCAAACGATTATGGCAAGAAAAGGTTTATTAATCGTTTTATCTGGACCTTCAGGTGTCGGCAAGGGAACAGTTCGTGCAGCAATTTTTGCAAAAGACAATCAAGAATTCGTGTACTCTGTATCTGCAACGACTCGTAAGCCAAGACCAGGTGAAGTGGATGGAAAAGATTATTTCTTCAAATCAAGAGAAGAATTTGAAGAGATGATTGCAAATAAAAAATTATTAGAATACGCGGAGTATGTAGGAAACTACTACGGAACGCCTTTAGATTATGTACAAGAAACATTAAATAAAGGAAAAGATGTATTCTTAGAAATTGAAGTTCAAGGAGCGCTTCAAGTACGTGAAGCAATGCCAGATGGGGTGTTTATTTTCTTAACACCACCTGATTTGCATGAACTAGAATCTCGCATCGTAAACCGTGGAACAGATTCAGACGAAGTGATTAAAAACCGTATGAAGGTTGCAAGAGAAGAACTTGGTTTGATGAAGTATTATGATTACTCTGTTGTCAATGACAAAGTAGAAAATGCGGTTCAACAAATCGAAGCAATTATTCAAACAGAACATTTACGCATCCAAAGAAACTTGGAGAGCATTGAAGAGTTCGAAGATGAATTAGAAGAAATTTTAGAAGAAGAGTAGAAAGAGGGAAGACCATTATGATGTTATATCCATCAATCGATAAATTATTGAAAAAAATCGATTCAAAATATTCATTAGTTATTTTATCAAGCAAACGTGCGCATGAATTGCACCACCATGAACCACCAATGTTAGAACACTACGAATCACATAAAAATGTAGGTCGTGCGTTGGAAGAAGTAGTTGCTGGTGACTTAACAATCCGTGAAGATAGCAAACCAGAACACGTATAATCAAATTTATAGTCAAGGGGAAACTCCCTTGGCTTTTTTCTTTTCGTAGTTTTGAAGTGTAGAGCAAGCGACAACAAATTAAAGTGCATTATGGTATAATGAGTAGTAAAACTATTTTGGAGGTGAGAAGATGTATGCAAAAGTAATCGTTGATGTTCCCGTCATTCAAGTGAATCGACCATTTGATTATCATGTCCCAGAAAATTTACAAGAGAGTATTGAAGTAGGGATGCGTGTTGCAGTTCCGTTTGGCGGGCGAAGTATTTCTGGATTCGTACTAGCACTTAGTGACGAAGTAGATTTTGACGGAGAAGTAAAAGATATTTTGCATTTAATGGATTTAGATCCAGTCTTGTCACCAGAGATGATAGAGCTTGGAGCGTATTTATCGAAGAAGATTCATGCCTTCCTTATTCAATGTTATCAAACGATGCTTCCAGCGATGTTGAAATCTAATTATGAAAAACGATTTGTGTTAGTGAATCCGAAAGAACATGAAGATGTATTTCGAAAAATTTTCCATTACGAAACTACATTGCTTTATACCGATGACCTGCCACAGGATCATTTAAAACAATTGATGAAGTTGAAAAAAGAGGGTGCAGTGGTCATCGAGACGGTTGTTAAAGACCGTGCGAAGGTAAAAACAGAAGACTGGATTCGATTGAATTATGTGATGCAAGAGTATGAGGAGTTTATTCCTACAATCTCTGCACGTGCGAAGAAGAAAGTAGCGCTCTTAAAAACACTCGCTTCGATGGAAGTGATGGAAATTGAAAAAAGACGTTTCTTAGAGGATACGGATTTCACAACAGCTGATTTGAAATTCGCAGTAGAACGTAATTGGATTACGATTGTTCAAAAAGAAGTGAACCGTGATCCATATAAAGGAAGGGTCTTTAAAAAGAGTGCGCCATTCCAGTTAAATTCTGAACAACAAAAAGCATTTGATCGAGTGAAAGAAGAATCTATCGATACTGAAACATCGAAAGTATACTTGCTAGAAGGTGTAACAGGTTCTGGGAAAACAGA
>JUUF01000338.1 GCA_001058355.1 Carnobacterium maltaromaticum | reverse complement strand
TATGAAGCGATTGAATTAGCAGTATACCGCGCTTCTCATTATGCAGAACTTCCAATGACGGTTGACCGCTTGAATCCAAAAGTAGTGGAAAACGCCACAGCATTCGAAGCAGTCAGCGTATCATATGCTGAAAACATGAGCTTTGTGATGACAGAATTGATTTCATTAGACGAAGCCTTCTTAAACCAATTCGTAGCAGAGAAGAGACCAGACTTAGCATACTTTGTTGAAAAAGTGATTCGTCAAAAGAAACATACGCTCTCTAAAGATGCAGAACAAGTGCTATCAAACTTAAGCAGCTTACCAAGTTTCTATCAATTATATGAAGTAACAAAACACGAAGATATGCAATTCGAGTCATTTGAAGCAAATGGCAAGACGCTTGAAAACAGCTTCGTTTTATACGAAAACTTACACGAAATGGATCCTGATAAAGAAGTACGTCGTGCTGCGGCTAAGAGCTTCTATAAAACATTAAACGCATATAAAAATACAGTTGCCAATGAATACATTTCTCAATTGAAGAAAGAAAAAATGATGGCAACAATGCGTGGTTATGACAGTGTCATTGACTATTTATTAGACGAACAAGATGGGGACCGTGAATTATACGACCGTCAAATTCGTATGCTCATGACAGACCTAGCGCCTCATATGCAACGCTACATTAAATTATTAGCGAAAGAACATGGCATCTCTGATATGCAATTCATGGATGCAAAAATCAACTTGGATCCAGAATTCGAAGTGGATATGACGATTGAAGAGTCTCGCGAGTACTTGAAGAAAGCTCTAGGTATTCTTGGCGAAGACTATAAAGCAATGATTGATGAAAGTTATGACAAACGCTGGACAGACTTCCCACAAAACATCGGTAAGAGCACTGGTGGATTCTGTGCGACAGTTCCTAATGTTGCCGGATTTATCCTATTATCATGGACAGGTAAAATGAACGAAGTATTTGTGTTAGCGCACGAATTAGGGCATGCATACCACTTCATGTCAACAGGGAAACATCAATCGATTTTAAACAATGAATGTTCATTATACTTCGTTGAAGCTCCTTCAACATGTAATGAAGTGATTGTTTCAAACTACTTACTAAAAACAAGCACAGATGCTCGTTTCAAACGTTGGGTCATCAGCAATATGATTAGCCGTACTTATTTCCACAATATGGTAACGCACTATATGGAAGCTGTATACCAAGATCGTATTTACAAGATGATTGATAATAACGAAATGTTAAACGCGGACGTATTATCAAACGTGAAAAAAGAAGTGATGCAAGAATTCTTCGGAGACAGCCTTGTTGTAAACGAAGGGGCAGAGTTAACATGGATGCG
>JUUF01000337.1 GCA_001058355.1 Carnobacterium maltaromaticum | reverse complement strand
CGGTGCAACGTTACAGTGATTATGAAGATATCCGTTAGGAAAGGCGGAATCATTTCTTTTATAAAGAGCATCACAGCGAACTCTAAATTTTCAGTAAATTCCACTTGCATTAGTGGTATTTTTTTGTGGATGCAAGTATACTAAAAGAGTATATGCTTTGAGCATGGAATATAGAAAGGGGAGTGTGAGATGACTCAAAATCCTGCTTTAGTTCAGTTGACAGAAAATGCCAACCAAATTTATCAACTCATTTCAAAACAAAAAACACATCTTTGCTTGGCAAAATGCCCAGCATTCGAAGAAATTATCGATACACAATTATTCGGTTTATCGAAACAAGTGGATTTCGCAGTTTCACTTGGATTAATTCACGCGAACGAAGGCCATAAAATTATGGCCGATTTAGAATACGCATTAAACGACATGTATACGCAAGTGTACGAAGAGTCGCGCCAAATTTAGAGGAGGCTTGACGTGTTAAACTTTCATGAAAAAATGAAGCACCTTCTCAATGTGGACCCGCTCATTATGGGGTTGTATTCGGTACTTTCAATTTTCGGACTTGTCATGATTTATAGTGCAAGTAGTTATTACGCTCTTGCCAATCAAGGAAACTCAGAAGCGTTTATGGTGAAGCAATTTGTCTTCATCATCATCGGTATTTTGATGGCGCTAGGGATTTCTGTTCTTCCTGAGAAATTCTTGAAGAATCAAAAAGTCATGATGGGAGTAGCAGGTGTGATTTTTATCCTGCTCGTGATTGTATTATTTACAACCGGTGTAAACGGTGCGAAGAGTTGGATTAACCTAAAACTCTTTAGCTTACAACCATCCGAATTAGTAAAACTATTTGTGATTTGGACATCGGCTTATATTTATAGTAAGAACGAACGTAGTAAACGCGATTGGAGATTCTATCTCATTCCTGCTGGGATTACAGCTTTCTTCATCGGAATGGTCATGCTTCAACCGGACTTAGGAACGTCTATCATTATTGCCGGGGTTGCCGTACTATTAGGTCTTATGACAGGTGTATCAAACCGCGCACTAGCGATTTGGGGTGTAGTCTTTGCTGGACTATATAGCCTCACTTATTTAGACGCTTCGATTTTTGAGAAATTCGGATTAAAGGCGTACCAATTAAGTCGTTTTACATCGTTCCATAATCCATGGAGTGATCCAACAGGTGCTGGTTATCAATCAATTCAAGGGTATCTTGGTTTATCAAGAGGTAGTTGGATTGGAACAGGGTTATCGAATTCTGTTCAAAAAACGGGGTTCCTACCAGAAGCCCATACGGACTTTATTTTAGCGATTGTCGGAGAAGAGTTAGGATTTATTACCATCTTTATTCTACTTCTTGCGATATTTGGCTTAATCATCGCGATTATCCATAAAGGAAATAAATGTCGTAATCTTTTTGGAAAATACTTATGCTACGGTGTGGCAATTTTATTCTTGATTCAATCAGGAATTAATATCGGAGCGCTCGTTGGGGTAGCGCCTTTAACAGGGGTACCATTGCCGCTTATCAGTTATGGTGGATCGAGCTTCTTTGCTTCCAGTGCCGGAATTGGTCTAGTACTATGGGCTATCCGACGCGATAAAGAAAGCCGCGAACAAACGCCACCACCAACAAGAGAAGGTCTTCCAGAAGAGGAAGAAGAAAAAATTATCGAATTAAAAGCTATGTAGAAGGGAGAAACAATGGAGCAACAAGAAAGACAAGCACTCGTTGTTTGGTTGTATACATTGAAACCAATTAAACAGTTGAAGAAGTTTGGGAATATTCACTATATTTCGAAACGCTTAAAATACATCTATTTATATGTTGCCAAAGATGAAGCCGAAAGTGTCATGGAACGCTTATCGACATTCCACTTCGTTCGTAAAGTGGAACCATCATTGCGACAAGAACTTCGTATGGATTTCACGCAGATTCTTCCAGAATTACGCGAGGAAATCGAAAAAGAAAAAGCAGAGAAAAAAGCTGCAGAATTATAATCAAAAGAAGCCGTGAACTCTAATGAGAACACGGCTTTTCAATTTATAATAGGAAGATTCCCAATATTATGGATAGAATTCCAAGAAGTGCGGCTACCTCTAAAAAGAGGACTGTCGATGATGCGGTAAAGAGGGTGTGCTTCTTATGCTCCTTATTAGGAGTAAAGCTCTTTAGAAAAAGAGTGAAGAAGTCGGTGCGACTTAAATACGCAAAAATACCAATCATTAAGCAAACAAGTGCGCACATAAAAAGAGCGTTGCTAAGGGCAAGTAGGCTAAAGGGGCCCGTCAGCGTTACATAGCCTATACATAATAATAGTAGGATTCCAGAAATGAGTCCTATTTTTTTATAGTCGAATGACATAAGCTTCCTCCTTTTCGTGTCGTTCTTTTCACTGTAGCAGAACTTTTGGCAATGCGCAACGGCTAGGTTGATACTAATTAGTTGAAACTTTAATTCTTTAGATAGTATGATGAAACAGAATTAAGATATCGATGGAGGTGCAGAGTTGAAAAACTATTTAAAATATATCGGGAAACGTGTATTTTACATGTTTCTAACGTTATTCCTGATTGCTACAATTACATTCTTTCTAATGAAACTATTACCTGGGTCTCCATATGCCAATGAAGAACAGTTAACACAGGCGCAACTAGAAATTATGAATGCCAAGTACGGCCTCGACAAGCCTGTATTTGTTCAATATTTGATCTATATTACTGGATTATTCCGTTTGGACTTTGGACAATCATTCCAATATAATTCGACAGTCGCAAACTTGATTTTCTCTCGTGTAGGGCCAAGTTTCCAATTAGGGTTCCAAGCCTTAATCTTCGGGACAGTGGTAGGGTCGCTACTAGGGATGATTGCGGCCATGAAACAAAATACATGGGTGGACACACTCGCAACATTCTTTGCGATTATTGGACGTTCGGTTCCAAGTTTTGTGTTTGCCGTTGTGCTTCAATTAATCTTTGGAGTGATTTTCCCAATTCTACCGATTGCGCTATGGAATCAAGGGTTTATCTCTTCTATTCTTCCAACAATGGCGCTTGCGATTTCACCGATTGCCGATTCGGCGCGTTTTGTAAGAACGGAAATGGTAGAAGTATTGCATTCCGACTATATTGAATTGGCACGTGCGAAGGGCTTAAGCCGTTTCGAAGTCGCGTTCAAGCATGGATTTAGAAATGCGATTATTCCACTGGTGACTATCCTTGGACCAATGCTCGTTGGACTCATGACAGGGTCGATGGTCATCGAAAACATCTTCGCGATTCCTGGGATTGGAGAACAGTTTGTAAAATCAATTTTAACGAATGATTACCCAACGATTATGGGAGTAACAATGCTTTACTCTGCATTGCTCGTATTTGTGATTTTAATTGTAGACTTGCTATACGGATGGATTGATCCTCGTATTCGTATTACTGATGAAGGAGGGGAAGCGTAATGGCAGAATTAACAGAAAAAGAGTTATTCCAACGTGTGGATTTAACACATAGTGCTGACCGTGAAAAAATCGCTGCACCTTCTCTCAACTTCTTACAAGATTCATGGAGACGATTGACGAAAAATAAGGGAGCCTTAGTATCGCTCTTTATTATTTTAGTGATTGTGCTGTTAGCAGTATTAGCACCGGTCATTGCTCCATTTGACCCGCTAGAACAAAACACCGAATTTGCCAACTTACCAGCGCGTATTCCAGGACTTTTCAACGGCTATCGTAACGGAGTTGATGTGTATGCGCAACAAGGAGTTCCAGAAGGCGTGAACTTCTTCTTCGGAACAGATAACCTTGGTCGTGACTTATTCTCACGTGTGCTTTACGGGACGCAAACATCACTGATTATCGCTTTTGTGGCAGCGTTGTTTGATATTACGATAGGTGTGACTTACGGAATTATTTCTGGATGGTTCGGCGGACGTGTGGATACTGTGATGCAACGTTTCTTAGAAATCATCTCAGCGATTCCAAACTTAATCATCCTTGTATTAATGTTACTCGTATTAAAACCAGGTCTCGTGTCGATTATTATCGCGATTGGTTTTACAAGCTGGGTAACGATGGCGCGTGTCGTACGTGCACAAACCTTGAAACAAAAGAATTTAGAATACATCTTAGCGTCTCGTGCGTTAGGGCAAAGTTTCTGGAAGATTGCTTTTAAACACTTATTGCCAAACATGGCTGGTTTAATCATCATTCAGACAATGTTCTCCATCCCATCAGCGATTTTCTTTGAAGCCTTCTTAAGCTTCCTTGGAATCGGGATTCCGAGCCCGGATGCGTCTCTTGGAGCCCTTATTAATGGTGGATACAAAACATTCCGTTTATATCCACACTTGATGTGGTTCCCTTCAGGAGTGCTCTGTGTTCTAATGATTAGCTTTAACTTATTGGCAGATGGTTTACGAGATGCCTTTGACCCGAAAATGAAAGACTAGGAGGATTCGAATGAGCGAAACTATTTTATCGATTGAAAACTTACGAATCCACTTCGAAACATTTGCGGGAGAAGTACAAGCGATTCGTGGAGTGAATCTGAAGTTAGAAAAAGGCGAAACACTTGCTCTTGTCGGTGAGTCCGGTTCAGGGAAAAGTGTGACTGCCAAAAGTGTCATGAAACTATTATCGAATAATGCGGTCGTTAAAGAGGGAGCTATCATTTTTAAAGGTGAAAATATCCTCGAAAAGAGCGAACGTGATATGCAATCGATTCGTGGGAAGAAAATCGCCATGATTTTCCAAGACCCAATGACGTCACTCGACCCTACGATGAAGATTGGAAAACAAATTACAGAAGTGATTATAAAGCACGAGAAAGCCTCAAAAGAAGAAGCCGATAAACGTGCTGAAGAATTACTAGAGCTTGTAGGTATTCCAAATGCCAAAGAACGTATGAAACAATATCCTCACCAATTCTCTGGTGGGCAACGTCAACGGATTGTCATCGCTATTGCCTTAGCATGTAATCCAGATGTGCTGATTGCCGATGAACCGACAACAGCGCTTGACGTAACGATTCAAGCACAAATTTTAGAGCTTTTAAAAGAACTGCAACAGCAATTCCAAATGGCGATTATCTTTATCACGCATGACCTTGGTGTGGTGGCCAATGTCGCAGACCGTGTAGCCGTCATGTATGCCGGAAAAGTCGTTGAAGTAGGAACAGCGGAGGAAGTATTTTACAATCCGCAACATCCTTATACTTGGGGATTACTTCGTTCAATGCCAACATTGCATACAGGAGATACGCTCTATGCGATTCCTGGAAGTCCACCAGACTTACTCGACCCACCAGTAGGAGATGCCTTTGCGCTTCGTAGTGATGTGGCGCTTGAGATTGACCGTGTGAAGGAACCACCGATGTTTGAAGTGAGTCCAACACATTTTGCAGCAACATGGCTCTTGGATCCGCGTGCTCCAAAAGTACCTGTTCCTGAAGAAATCGTAAGAAGACGAAACCTCTTCTTTGCAGAAGGAGGACAGGCGCATGACTAATACAGAAAATAGAAAAAAACTGGTAGAAGTAAAACACTTAAAGCAGTATTTTGGTTCGAAGAAAAATGTGGTGAAAGCCATCGATGATATTTCCTTTGAGATTTTTGAAGGTGAAACATTTGGTCTTGTGGGGGAGTCTGGTTCAGGGAAATCAACGACTGGACGTGCCTTACTTCGTTTATATAAACCAACCGATGGCGAAATTCTCTTCGAAGGAAAAGATATTGCGAATTTGAAAAAAGGAAAAGAATTGCTCGAGTTTCGTAAAGAAGCACAAATGATTTTCCAAGATCCATATGCATCCCTTGATGGTCGTATGAAAGTGCGTGATATTATCGCAGAAGGCATTGATATTCACGGCCTTGCAAAAACGGCAGAAGAGCGTGATGCGATGGTGGATGAACTGCTTGAAACAGTAGGATTGAATAAAGAACATGCCAATCGTTATCCACATGAATTCTCAGGCGGTCAACGTCAACGGATTGGGATTGCGCGTGCTTTAGCCGTGAATCCAAAATTCATCGTCTGTGATGAAGCTATTTCAGCGCTAGACGTATCGATTCAAGCGCAAATCGTGAACTTACTCAAGAGATTACAAAAAGAAATCGGACTGACGTATTTATTTATCGCCCATGACTTATCTATGGTGAAATACATCAGCGACCGTATCGCTGTGATGTATCGTGGTCGTATCGTGGAGTTAGGCTCTGCGGAATGCGTGTATAATAATCCGCAACATCCGTATACGAAGAGTCTACTTTCAGCCATTCCGCTTCCAGACCCACGCGAAGAAAAGAATCGCAAACGTTTGGTGTATAAAGGGGAAGAGTTTAGCGAAGAAGCAAGCCTACAAGAGGTGGAACCTGGGCATTTTGTGCTTCGTTAATTAGTAAGAAATCACTAAGAAAATCGTACTTTTCATTGAAGGTATAGACATTTTCACAAGAATTCTGTAAAATAACAGTACTATCCACTTAGAGGATAGCCCGCATAGAGTTGCGGAGAAGAGGATCTGCCCGAAATCGTGCAGTACCGAATATAGAACCTTAATGAGAAGGGAGAGAGAGTTATGTCAAATCAAGAAGTTTTTGATAAAGTAGCTCAACTAATTGCGAACCGCTTTAGCGTTGACGTAGAAACAGTAACGGAAGGCATGACATTCCAACAAGACTTAGGAGCAGATTCACTAGATGTTGTGGAATTAGTTATGGAATTAGAAGACGAATTTGGTGTTCAAATTTCTGACGAAGATGCAGAAAACATTACAACAATTGGAGATGCAGTGAATTATATCGCAGCTCATCAATAAGAAAATGGGAAAGCCGGAAGTAAAAACTTCCGGCTTTTTTTGTCGTTCTCCTAGAAATGTTGATAGGATGGGGATGTTAAGAAATAAGAAGAATCGATTGTCCTTTGATTATAGACAGATGTCGTGTAATGTGCTTGAAACGCGATGATGAAGCGAATTTTGCGATTAAGAATAAATGAGATTTCGGTAAAAAAATGGTGAGAAATCGAAATAAAGGTTGCAGTAATGAGGGAATGAGAGTATTATTTAAGTTATTCTAATATCATTCCAATTTGGAGGGAAACATATGAACAAAAAAGCAATTGCTGGTTTATTAGGTGCTGCTTCATTAGTAACTTTAGCTGCATGTAATAATAACAAAGCGAATAACGCGGGTGGGGAGTCTGCTGCAAAAGCATCAGAACGTAAATTCCCAACAGAACTAACAAATGAAGGGACACCAATCAAAGGCGGTACAATTAACTATGCAATCGTATCTGCATCACCATTTAAAGGGTTAATCAACCCAATACTATCAGTAGACAATTCCGATGGTCAATTAGAAGACTTTGCATATGCCAACTTATTCGAATACGATGCAAACCAACGCATCAAAAAAGATGGCGGTATGATGGAATTCACTTTAGATAGAGAAAACAAAACTGTAACCTTAAAATTACGTTCTAAAGACTACAAATGGTCTGACGGTCAACCATTAACAATTGATGACTATATCTTCACTTATGAATTCATTGGTAATAAGGACTATAACGGTGTTCGTTACGATGAAAATGCTGCAAACATCGTTGGTATGGAAGAATTCCATGACGGAAAAGCAGATAAAATCTCAGGTCTTGAAAAAGTAGATGACCAAACTGTTAAAATTCACTTAAAAGAAGTATATCCAGCTTTAGAATTAGGTGGAAATGCGATTATGGGAAATATCATGCCAAAACATGTTTTCAAAGATATGACTTATGATCAAGCGGTGGCTTCAGATGCTGCACGTACAAAAGTGGTAGGTAACGGACCATTCATCGTTGATAAAGTAGTTCCAGGTGAATCTGTAACATTTAAGAAAAACCCTTACTACTATAAAGGCGAACCTAAAGTGGACGGCTTAAAAGCGGATATTGTATCTCCAGATTCAATCGTTCAAGAAATAAAAGCCGGTAAATATGACTTTGCTTCAATGCCTGCTGATCAATATGATACTTATAAAGATTTCACCAACATCACATTAATCGGTAACATCACAAACAATATTTCTTACATGGGTTTTAACATGGGTCACTTTGACAAAGATAAAGGTGAACACGTATTCGAACCTGGTAAGAAAATGAGTGATCCTGCTTTACGTAAAGCACTTGCGTATGCATTAGATAATGAACAAGTAGCTAACGAAACTTACCAAGGGTTACGTATCGCTGCAAACACATTATTAACGCCATTCTTTGGTGAAATCTATGCGGATAAATCAGAAGTCCCAGGATTCACATACAAACCAGAAGAATCTAAGAAAATCTTAGCAGACGCTGGTTATAAAGATACTGATGGTGATGGTTATGTAGAAGACAAAGACGGTAAACAATTAACAATCACATTATTAGCTCCAGCTGGTAGCCAAACAGATGATGCTGTTATCCAACAATACATCGAATGGTGGAAAAATGTTGGTCTACGCGTAGAGTTATTAAACGGCCGTACATTAGATTTTAACGCATATGCTGAAAAATTAACGAAATATGCTGATGACTTCGATATGTGGTTAGGTGGGTTCGTAATTGGTTACAACCCTGACCCAGATGGATTATACGGACCAATCGCTCGTTTCAACTTCTCACACTATGTAAACGATGAACACACTAAATTAATTAGTGAAATTGCTTCAGAAGCTTCATTCGACCCAGCTAAGCGTGTTGAATTATTCAAACAATGGCAAAAATTCGTATTCGAAAATCCATTCCAAGTTCCACGTTTCAACACTTACTCATTAACAGCAGTAAACAAACGTGT
>JUUF01000336.1 GCA_001058355.1 Carnobacterium maltaromaticum | reverse complement strand
CCAGAAAAAGCAAAACAATTGCTAGATGAAGCGGGATATAAAGACGTTGATGGTGACGGTTTACGTGAGAACAAAGATGGCTCAAAACTACAAATTAACTTTGCAGCACGTACTCGTGATGAAGCCAATGAATCACTTGTTCAACAATACTTGAACTGGTGGAAAGAAATCGGGTTAGATGTAAAACTTTATACAGGACGTACTATTGAATTGAACTCATTCTACGATAAAGTTCAAGCGGATGACCCAGAAATTGATGTATTCGCGGGCGGTTGGTCTACAGGTTACGATCCAAATCCAGAAGGATTATTTGGAGAATCTGCGAAATTCAACTTTGAACGTTATGTGGATGCTGAAGGAACTGCCATCATGGATAAAATTAGTTCAACAGAATCATTTGATTCAGCTAAAAACGTTGAGTTCTATAAAGAATGGCAAAAATACGTTCACGATAAAGCATTTATCTTCCCAACGTTAGTCGGAGAATCTATTACAGCAGTAAACAAACGTGT
>JUUF01000335.1 GCA_001058355.1 Carnobacterium maltaromaticum | reverse complement strand
AAGAAATGATGAATCGTTTCATGGTGGACTTTACGTCTAATACCGTTTCTCAACGACTCGGTGGAGGGGTATTAGGAACTCTTCTTTATTCATGTACGTATTTCCTTGTTTCACAATGGGGAACGTATTTAATCGTATTCTTATTATTAGTATGTAGCGGACTTTTAATCTTCAACGTGCATTTAAGTGACGTGATGGATTTTGTACGTACGCAAACAGCGAATGCTTCTGAAAAGTTAGCCGAGCGTAAAGCCGAACGTGAAGCACGCCGTTTGGAAGAAGAACAAGAAGCCGAGGAGAAGGTTGTGGCAACACCTGTAGCACCGGCTCCTGCTCCTACGCCAGTACAAACAGAAACACCTGAAAAACCCAAAGAACCAAGAAAACCACATTCGTTATTAGACCGAATGAAAGATGTGTTCTTTGATGAATATGAAGATGAAACATTAACAGAGGACGAATATGCAACGTCTCCAATGGTAGAACCTATTGAACCGATTCCTCCAGTGGAACCAGTTGCACCTGTTGCTCCTGTTTCAGTTCAAAAGCCAGAAGAGCCTGAGTTCGAGGATGATGGGGAAGACATCGGGGAACTTTCAATGAGTGGTGAACAAAATGATGAAGATTATCAATTACCACCAGTGACTTTATTAAATCCAGTACAACAATCAGATCAAACGAATGAACGTACAATTGTGGAACGAAATATGCGTATTTTAGAACGTACCTTTGCAAGTTTTGGGGTGGATGCCAAAGTAATGCCAAACCCAATGCTTGGACCAGCCGTAACGAAATACGAAATTCAACCAGCGATTGGTGTAAAAGTAAGTAAGATTGTGAACTTGAGTGATGATATCGCGCTCGCACTTGCAGCTAAAGATATTCGTATCGAAGCTCCAATCCCAGGAAAACCTTATGTAGGGATTGAAGTTCCAAATAGCCAAACAAGTTTTGTGTCGTTTAGCGATGTAATTCAATCGGCTCTTCAATCACCAAAACCTTTAGACGTACCATTAGGAAGAGATATCTCTGGTAATGTTCGTCTTTGCGATATTACAAAAATGCCGCATATGTTAATCGCCGGTTCAACCGGTTCTGGTAAATCGGTATGTATTAACGGCATTATCACAAGTATTTTAATGAAGACAAAACCACATGAAGTGAAATTAATGATGATCGATCCGAAGATGGTAGAGTTGAATGTGTATAATGGCATTCCGCATCTATTAACTCCGGTTGTAACGAACCCTCGTAAAGCTGCTCAAGCCTTACAAAAGGTTGTGGCTGAGATGGAAAAACGTTACGAATTATTCGCTTCAATGGGAATGCGTAATATCGATGGATATAACGCTCATGTCGAACAATATAACCGTGAAACTGGCGAAAATAACCCAACACTTCCTTATATTGTCGTAATCGTAGACGAACTTGCGGACTTAATGATGGTGGCAAGTAATGAAGTGGAAGACGCGATTATTCGTCTTGCGCAAATGGCTCGTGCTGCAGGTATTCATATGATTTTAGCAACACAACGTCCATCCGTTGACGTTATTACAGGGATTATTAAAGCCAACGTTCCTTCTCGTATCGCCTTTGCGGTATCCAGTGGTACAGACTCTCGTACCATTATCGATGCTAATGGTGCTGAGAAACTTCTTGGACGCGGGGATATGCTATATATGCCAATGGGTGAAAATAAACCAATTCGTGTACAAGGAGCATTCCTAACAGATGAAGAAGTCGAACGTATTGTTGATTTCGTAAAGAATCAGCAAGAAGTAGAGTATGACGAAGCGATGATGCCTTCAGAAAATACAACTTCTGCTGGTGGAAGTGAACCAGAAGACGAACTATTCTACGAAGTCATTGAACTATTAAAAGAACAAGAAACGATTAGTACGTCTTATTTACAAAGACGATTCCGTATCGGATTTAACCGTGCAGCGCGAATGATTGATGATTTAGAAGCGCGTGGCTATGTTGGACCTGCAGATGGAAGTAAAGGAAGAAAAGTAAATGTTCATGTTTTCGATGAAAATGACGCTTCCGAACCAGGTGAAACTAACGCATAGAAATGTAAAAACCGAACGTTTTTCATAAAAAATACCTCCAATGAAAAGATTTAGCTTGATTTTCATTCTATTTATGATAGAATGACTGTAGTAAATCATTTATTGGAGGTTTTTTATCGTGAAAACTAAAAAGAATTTAGCTTTATTTGCATTGACACTTGGTGCGACTGCTGTATTAGCAGCGTGTGGCGGATCAAAATCTGACAGCTCACAAGCATCTTCTCAAAACAACGCTGGCTCTTCAGACAACTTCAAAGCGGTAATGGTATCTGATACTGGTGGTATTGACGATAAATCATTCAACCAAGGCGCTTGGGAAGGCCTTCAAGAATGGGGTAAAAATAACGGTGGTAAAACTAAAGGAAATGGTATTGATTACATTCTTTCAAAAGCAGAATCTGACTATACTACAAACCTTAACACTGCAGTTTTAAATGAGTACAATATTATTTTCGCAATCGGATTTAAATTACAAAAAGCTGTTGAAGAAGCAGCAAAACAAAATCCAGATGCTCACTTTGCGATTATCGATAGCGTGGTTGAACAACCAAACGTTGCTTCAATCAACTATAAAGACCAAGAAGCAGCATTCCTTGCAGGGGTTGCAGCTGGTTTAACAACTAAAACAAATAAAGTAGCTTTCATCGGTGGTATGCACGGTCCAGCATTAGACAAATTTGAAGCTGGTTTCAAAGCTGGGGTTCAAGCAGTAAACCCTAAAGCAACTGTTGAAATTCAATATGCTGAATCATTCTCAGATGGTGCTAAAGCAAAATCTCTTGCAGAAGCAATGTACGCTTCAGATGTTGACATCATTTATGCAGCAGCAGGTGGTGCAGGACTTGGAGTATTCGCAGCGGCTAAATCAATCGTTGAAGCAAATCCAGATCGTAAAATTTGGGTAATTGGGGTTGACCAAGACCAACAAGCAGAAGGTAAAGTAAACGACTCTCGTAACGTAACATTGACATCAACACTTAAAGGTGTAAAACAAGCACTTATCAAATTTAGTGAAGATGCTTCTAAAGGGAACTACCACGGTGGTGAACAAGTACTTTACGGATTATCTGATAACGGTGTTGGTTTAGCAGATGGTCAATTATCAGACTCAGTTAAGGAAAAAATTGCTGTATTCAAAAAAGCAATCATCGAAGGAAAACAAGAAGTTCCTGCGAAACCTTAATTTTAACAAACGAACTTAAATTGAGAGGAGTAGGAGTTGAAGAGAATACGAATTTCTTCGCTCCTACTTTTTTATACATAGAACATTGTGCGGGGTGAGACGATTGGTAGAAGAAACATTTGTGATTGAGATGAAAGGCATCACAAAAAAGTTTGGTAATTTTGTAGCCAATAATCAGATTGATTTAACATTGAAAAAAGGCGAAATCCATGCGCTTCTTGGAGAAAACGGAGCGGGCAAATCGACATTAATGAATATCCTTTCAGGGTTATTAGAACCAACGGAAGGAGAAATTAAAGTAAATGGTGTTCCAACAAAAATTGATTCACCAAATACAGCGAATCGCTTAAAAATTGGAATGGTGCACCAACACTTTATGCTAGTTAAGAAATTCAGCGTAGTGGAGAACATTATCCTGGGTAAAGAGCAAACAAAGTTCGGTTTTATCGATAAAAATGCGGTAAAACATGAAATTATGGAGCTTTCTAAGAAATATCATCTTGCGGTAGACCCTGATGCGAAAGTTGAAGATATCACGGTTGGGATGGAACAACGTGTTGAAATCTTGAAAACTTTATATCGTGGTGCGGATATTTTAATCTTTGATGAACCAACAGCGGTATTAACTCCTCAAGAAATCGATGAACTGATTGTGATCATGAAGCAATTAACGAAGGAAGGAAAATCCATCTTCTTAATTACCCATAAGATTAAAGAAATCCAAGCGGTTGCGGATCGCTGTACGGTTATTCGTCGCGGAAATGTCATTGGAACGGTTGAAATGGGAAATGTTTCAGACCAAGAGCTAGCCGACATGATGGTGGGACGTTCTGTATCCTTTAAGACGCAAAAAGAACCTGCTAAACCAACAACAGAGGCTTTAGTGATTAAAGACCTTGTTGTGAAAGATAGCCGTGGTATTGAAGCAGTGAAAGGTTTAGATTTAACGGTAAGACATGGTGAAGTTGTTGGAATTGCTGGGGTGGACGGAAACGGACAGTCAGAACTTATTCAAGCGTTGTCTGGCTTGCGTGCCATCGAAAGTGGCTCAATCCAATTAGATGGAAAAGATATTACGAAGGTGCCAACAAGACAACGTACTGAAGGTGGCCTTGGTCATATTCCAGAAGACCGTCATAAACATGGTCTTGTTCTTCAAATGGGACTCGATGAAAATATCGGACTTCAAACGTACTATAAAGAACCATTATCGAAGAAAGGACTCTTAAATAAAAAAGCTTTTGTGGACTTAGCAGAACGTTTAATTGAAGAGTTTGACGTGCGTACACCAAGTCCAACGGTGGCAGCCGGAGCTCTTTCTGGTGGGAACCAACAAAAAGCGATTATCGCGCGTGAAATCGACCGTGATCCAAGTTTACTTATTGCAGCACAACCGACTCGTGGGCTTGACGTGGGTGCGATTGAATATATTCACAAGCGTTTAATTGATCAACGTAATAAAGGTAAAGCCGTATTACTAATGAGCTTTGAATTAGATGAAATTTTAAACGTTGCGGACCGAATCGCTGTCATGTATGAAGGTCGTATCGTAGACGTGTTAGATACAAAAGAAACAAATGAAACAGAATTAGGATTATTAATGGCGGGTTCGACAAGAGAACAAGTAAGAGCCAAGGAACAGGAGGCGTTATAAGATGAAAGGTCCAAAATACAAAAAGATTCTTATTCCAGTCCTTTCAGTTGTGCTTGGATTATTAGTCGGAGCTCTAATCATGTGGGTATTCGGATTTGACGTAGTAAAAGGATATTCCGCATTACTCAAAGGTTCACTTGGAAAACCATTCTATATTGGTGAAACATTAAGACAAGCCACACCATTAATTCTTGTAGCGCTTGGATTTGCGTTTGCTAGTTACGCTGGGTTCTTCAATATCGGGGTTGCTGGTCAAGCGTTAGTCGGTTGGTTTGCATCCGTTGCGACAGGACTAGTTCTTCCAGATTTACCAAAAATCATTCTCTTACCATTATGTATTTTCATGGGGATGCTTGCCGGTGCTATCTGGGCAGGGATTGCAGGTTACTTAAAAGCGTACTTTAATGCCAGTGAAGTCATCGTAACGATTATGTTGAACTACACAGCGCTTCATATCGTAAACTACGTGATTCGTGAAATCTTAACAGAGAAATCAGAAATCACAGCTTCTATTCCAGAAGCAGCTAGCTTAAGAATGCAATTCTTGTATCAATTAACAGGAAAATCGACGTTGCATGGCGGTATCTTCATTGCGATTTTGGCAGTCTTCATTGTATGGTTAATTATGAATAAAACAACAACTGGTTTTGAATTGAAAACAGTAGGTTTAAACAAACACGCTGCTGAATATGCCGGTATGAGCGCTAAGAAGACGATTATTCTCGCAATGGTCATCTCTGGTGCCTTAGCAGGTCTTGGCGGAGTGATGGAAGGGTTAGGAACTTTCCAAAATGCATTTGCTTCAGAAAGTCTTCCAAGTATCGGATGGGACGGAATGGCAGTATCGCTTCTTGGATTGAATAATCCAATCGGTATTCTATTCTCTGCATTAGTATTTGCCATTCTTCGTATTGGTGGTATTTCAATGCCGCTCCTTGCGAAGATTCCAACAGAAGTCGTATCGATTGTAGTCGCATTTATCATCTTCTTTGTGGGTGCGAACTACTTAATGGAAGTTATTGTTGATAAATTCCCTCAATTTGGGAAGAGAAAGGGGTAATGAGAAATGGATTTAGTAACACTTTTACAAGTAGTTGTCGGGAACATGCTCATCTACTCAACACCGCTGATTTTAACAGCTTTAGGGGGTATCTTCTCAGAACGAAGCGGGATTGTAAATATCGGGCTTGAAGGAACAATGGTCATCGGTGCCTTTGCCTCAGCCGTCTTCAACTTAGCGTTTGCTTCACAATTTGGTTCATGGACGCCATGGGTTGCACTTATTGTAGCGGCGGTTGCTGGAATGTTGTATTCATCCATTCACGCATTCGCAACAGTTTATCTGCGTGCAGACCATATTATTTCTGGGACGGTGTTAAACTTACTAGCACCAGCCTTAACGGTGTTCCTGTGCCGCTTAATGTATAACGAAATCGGACAAACGGAAATCATTACGAACTACTTTGGTAAAACAACGATTCCAGTGTTAAGTTCGATTCCAATTATTGGGAAAATCTTCTTCACAGATACATTCGTACCAGCGTTCTTAGCAGTTGGACTTGCATTTGTTTGCTCGGTTATCCTGAATAAGACGAAATTTGGATTGCGATTACGTTCTGTAGGGGAACATCCTCAAGCAGCAGATACATTAGGAATTAACGTTTACCATATGCGTTTTGCAGGAGTATTAATCTCAGGGTTCTTGGCTGGTATCGGAGGAGCCATCGTTGCTCAATCGATTACACTGAACTTCTCAGCGACAACCATCGCTGGTCAAGGGTTCATTGCTATGGCTGCAATGATCTTTGGTAAGTGGAATTCAGTGAGCGTCATGCTATCAGCATTACTCTTTGGACTTGCTCAAAGTTTAGGGGTTATCGGAAACTACATCCCAGTAATTAAAGATATTCCATCAGTTGGCTTGACGATTGCGCCATATTTGATTACTATCATTGTATTGGTAGGATTCATTGGAAAATCGGAAGGACCAGCCGCTAACGGTAAGAACTACGTAAAATCTAAATAAGAATGAGAACTGCTTTTAATCTAGGTGCCATACTGTATTAAAAGCAGTTTTTTTAATGAGAAGGGGTTATAAATGAAAAAATTAGTTTCTTTAATTGTTGCAATTCTCGCAATGGTTGCTATTTTATTTGGAGTAAAGAACATGCTTCAAGCAAAAGAATCTACAGAGGAAGTAGAAACTTCATCAGAACAACAGCAATTGTTCCTATTTAACTGGGGGAACTATATCGATCCAGAATTAATTAAGGAATTTGAAGCAGAAACAGGCATTCAAGTTGTCTATGAAACATTTGATTCAAATGATGCGATGGAAGCCAAGCTAAAACAAGGCGGAACGCGTTATGATATCGTCTTTCCAAGTGAATCAAGTATTACCAAATTAGTGAATCAAAATTTACTTCAAAAGCTAGACCATTCAAAGATTAAAGGACTAGAAAATATTTCTCCGTTCTTATTAAATAGTCCAGTGGATAAAGGAAATCAATATACGATTCCGTATTTCTGGGGAACAGTAGGAATTATGGTCAATACGAAATATATCGATCCAGAAAGCATTCAAACATGGAATGATTTATGGAAAGAAGATTTCAAAAATAAAGTGCTTGTTTTAGATGGAAACCGTGAAGCACTAGGGATGGCGCTTCAATCATTAGGCTATTCATTAAATTCAAAAAATGAAGATGAATTAAAAGCTGCCGAGCAAAAACTTAAAGAGTTAAAACCAAATGTTCGTGCGGTTCTTAATGAAGAAATCAAAACAATGATGAAACTTGAAGAAGCTCCAATCGGAATGGGGTATTCTGGAGACGCGGCGGCAGTTGCAGAAGAAAATCCAAACGTCCAATATATCTTACCAAAAGACGGCAGTGCAGTTTGGACAGATAACTTTGCGATTGCTCACACAGCTGTAAATATCGATGGTGCGTATGCCTTTATTAACTTTATGCTTCGACCAGAAAATGCAGCTAGAAATGCCGAATACGTGGGTTACTCAACACCAAACGAAAAAGCAAAAGAGTTAATGGATCCTGAAGTGACTTCTGATGAAACATACTATCCTTCAGAAGAAATTATCAATTCATTAGAGCATTATGAATATCTAGGAAATGACTGGATTCAAAAATATAACGAAGCCTTCTTAGACTTCAAGATGGAGTTATAATATGCATTACTATTTAAAAAGTAAACATCTCTTTATTGGAGATACAACGAAGGCAGTTTCTGGAATTTTAGAAATTAAAGATGGTCGAATTGTTGGCCACTTCGATTACAATACGCCTGTTGAAGGAGAAATCTTAGATGCAGGAGACAAACTAGTCGTTCCTGGTTTTATTGATGCACATGTGCATTTATACTTATCTGCCTTAATTCATTTAGGAAAAATGAAGGCAGTTGGTGGACCAACAATTGATGAGGTAGTTCTTCAAGCAAGTTCGATTCCTGAATATAATGGTTGGAAAATCGGAATTGGCTGGTATGCAAGCGACTTTGGTCAACAAATCTTACCAACGAAAGAAGACTTAGATAAAGCTTCAACAGACGTACCTATCTGCTTAATCGCAGGGGATGCTCATACGATTTGGCTCAATTCAAAAGCGCTAGAAGTGCTTGAATTAACGCCAGATGCGATTCCGCAAAACATCGGCGGAGAAGCAGTGGTGGCAGACGGCGAACTTACAGGGGTGTTCCTTGAAGCAAAAGCCATCTATTATTTATCAAAAGTCTTGTCTGTATATAAAGACGACGAAGAGCAAGCGTTAAAAGATTATATGTCTTATTTAAACAAAATGGGTGTGACGGCTGTAGGGGATGTTGCCTTAACGGGAGAAAGCCCTGATGATATCGTGTATCCCGAACTCTACTCGAAAGTAGAAAAGGATGCCACAGTTCGTGTGAGCTTCTTTCCAGCGATGCGTGAAGAAGTGGAACGTAACCGTGAACTCTACAAGACATACCGCTCTGACATGCTCCAAATGGGGGGCGTGAAGCAATTTTACGATGGAGTGACCAGTTCGCATACGGCTTATTTGAAAGAGCCATATCCAATGCCATTTTTTGAAGGAGACGTGGGTGGACCACTCTTAACAGAAGAGAAGATGGAACGACTAACACTTCTTGCCAACAAAGAAGGATGGCCGATGCGTATTCATACGGTTGGAGATAAGGCGATTGCCTTAACGCTTCAAAACTTCAAAAAGGCGCAAGAAGAGACTCCGTTTGACGCACCATATAAATTCAATACGATTGAGCATTTGGAAGTAATGGATCCAACAGACCTTCCATTAACGGCTCAGCCTTCATTAATTGTTTCAGTGCAACCAAGTCATTTATTAGTAGGGTATGAGACTTTAGATGAAGAGGTGGGTGCAGAACGTGCGCGTCATATGTTCCCGTTCAAATCTTTCTTAGAAGAGGGTGCAACACTTGGTTTTGGAACAGACACGCCAGTTGTACTAGATGTGACGCCGTTTGAATCGATGTTTAATGCGGTAGCCCGCCAAACAAAAGAGCAGCTACCAGTGCCATGCTTAATGCCGGAACAATGCATTTCAATTGGAGAAGCATTAAAGGCGCATACGAGTGGGGCAGCAAAAGCGCTCAGTCGTATAGATATTGGCACACTAGAAGTCGGTTCGTTAGCAGATTTCGTAATTCTAGATAAGAATATTCTTGAAAGTGACGCAGTGGAATTGTTAAACACGAACGTAGAAGCGACATTCGTCAATGGTAAATGTGTATATAAACAATAATGAGAAAGCTAGATAGAGCAGTCTATCTAGCTTTTTTTATGTGTTTTAATCTTTTTAAAAATTGTTCTTTTTATGAAAATTACAAACAATAATGCCTAATTTAAAAGGAATGTAAGCTTTTTAAATTTTGAAAATAGTTTGAAGTCCAAAATAAATGACTAAAAAAGGTTTGACATTCAAAGTATCTTTCCTATATACTTTGATTATCAAATGATTTGATATTCAAACAAAAAGGAGAAAATCTTTTATGGAACCAACTCTAGAGACCATAAACGGGTATTTGGTGGACGTCTTTAATCAAATGCTCGACATTGAAGAATCTTCGCTGGCGCAAAGCCAATTTAATGATTTATCCATTAAAGAGATGCATGCCATTGAAGCGATTGGAATGTATAACGAACATACGACAACAGAAGTCGCTAATAAATTAAATGTTACTGTTGGGACGCTAACAGTTGCAGTGAATGCTTTAGTGAAAAAAGGCTATGTTGTTCGTTTGAAGAGTGAAACCGATCGAAGAATTGTAATTTTAGGTCTGACCAAGAAAGGTCGCTTACTTTATCGTCTTCATCGTAAATTCCACGAGAAGTTAGTTTTAAAAACAATCGAGGGAATGAATGCTGAAGAAATGGCAGTTCTTGTTAAAGGACTTCATAATTTATATGATTTCTTACACGAGGCTGTACAAGCAAATCAAGAAGGGAAGTAGACATTGTGGGGGTTCAAGTGATAGCGACAAGTTCCTATCTCCCAACGTCCGTCATTACAAATGATGACTGGGCGAAACGAGTAGATACTTCTGATGAATGGATCGTTAAGAGAACAGGAATCAAAACCCGATATTGGGCAAAAGAACAGACAACAAGTGATTTGGCGACAATTGCCGCAAAACGCTTAATTGAAAAGAGTAATATCTCTCCTAAATCCATTGAATTTATCATTGTAGCAACGATGACACCTGATGCAGCAAGTCCTTCTTGCGCGTCCCTAGTACAAGGAGCAATTGGGGCAACGAATGCATTTGCGTTTGATGTCAGTGCGGCTTGTAGCGGATTTGTCTTTGCCTTATCTACAGGATTAAAAATGTTAGAACATGGACAAAGAAAATACGGAATCGTCATTGGAGCGGAAACAATGCTCAGTTCACTCGATTGGGAAGACCGCTCAACGGCTATTCTCTTTGGAGATGGTGCTGGAGCTGTTCTTTTACAAAAAGATGAAGAGCCATTTTTATTGGCGGAAACATTACAAAATGATGGACAGAAATCTGAGGCGTTAGTCGCTGGAAAAAGAATGACAAATCAAACAATTTCAACCATGACAATGGATGGTCGAGGCGTTTATGAATTAGTCAGCAAAACGGTTCCAGCCAATATCCAAGATACTTTACAAAAGGCTGGATATACTGCCGACGATATTGATTTGTACTTGTTACATCAAGCAAATCGTCGTTTAGTCGAACAAGTGGCTAAGAAATTAAAACAACCGATCGAAAAATTCCCAATGAATATTGATCACGTTGGAAACACTTCGGCTGCAAGTATTCCGATTTTACTGAATGAACTCGTAGAAAACGGGACATTAAAAATCGGGGAACAAAACAAATTACTTTTATCAGGTTTTGGTGGTGGCCTTGCCTGGGGAAGTATCACAATCACACTATAATTTATAAAAATATTGGAGGAAAACACAATGACATTTGAAAAAATTCAAGCAATTATCGTAGATCAATTAGGTAAAGAGGAAGAAGAAGTACAATTAACAACTCGTCTTAAAGATGAATTAGACGCAGACAGCTTAGATTTATTCCAAATCATCAACGATATCGAAGATGAATTCGATGTGAAAATCGATACTGAAGAAGGACTAGAAACAGTTCAAGACTTAGTAAACTACGTTGATGCTCAATTAGCTGACAAATAATTTTAAAAAGGGATGGTAACACATGAAATCAAGAATCTGCGACATGATTGGAATTGAATATCCGATTATCCAAGGAGGGATGGCATGGGTTGCAAATCCTGCGCTTGCAAGTGCAGTGTCCAATGCCGGTGGTTTAGGAATCGTTGCATGTGGACACGCTCCTGGCGATGTCGTTAAGGGATTCATCGAAGAGATGGAACGTTTAACAGACAAACCATATGGTGTAAATATTATGCTATTAAGTCCATTTGTGGATGAAGTTGTGGATGTCGTTTGTCAGGCTGGCGTGAAAGTGGTTTGTACCGGTGCTGGTAACCCTGGCAAATACATGGCGAAATTTAAAGAAGCAGGAATTACAGTAATTCCAGTTGTAGCTTCAGTTGCTCTAGCAAAAAGAATGGAAAAAGAAGGCGCAGACGCTGTTGTTGTAGAAGGAATGGAAGCAGGCGGACATATCGGTAAGTCTACGACCATGGCTCTTTTACCACAAGTAGTCGATGCGGTAAATATTCCAGTAATCGGTGCTGGAGGAATTGGTGACGGACGCGGAATGGCAGCGGCTTTAATGCTTGGTGCTGATGCAGTTCAACTTGGAACTCGTTTCCTTGTTGCGACTGAATGTACTGCGCACGATAACTTCAAAGCTTCTGTATTAAAAGCTAAAGATATCGATACTGTTATTACAGGACAAATTACAGGACACCCTGTACGTGTGTTACGTAATAAATTAACAAAAATTTATCTCCAAGCTGAAAAAGAGGAAACTAGTAAAGAAAATCCAGACTTTGAACGCTTAGAAGATATTGGACGTGGAGCTCTACGTAGAATCGTAGTTGAAGGGGATACTCAAATGGGATCAATGATGGCTGGTCAAATTGCTGGTTTAATTTCAAAAGAACAAAGCTGTTCTGAAATTATCCAAGAATTGATGGCAGAATCCCATGAAGTCATCCAAAAACAACTTGCACGTTTTTAATTAAATGAAAAAGGAATGGTGAAATATGCTTATTTAGCATACTTCCACCATTTTTTTTACAGCGCAATAGGAGGAAACTCATGAAAATCGCATTTTTATTTCCAGGTCAAGGGAGTCAAAAAGCACAAATGGGCTTAGAAATAGCTGACAACTTCGAAGTGGCAAAAGCTGTCTTTGAAGAAGCGAGTAGCGTTCTGTCCTATCGTGTGACGGACATTCTTTCAGAAGAACCTGCCGCACGAATCAATCAAACAGAATATACGCAACCGTTGTTATTAACGGTTTCACATGCAATTGCAAGCGTGTTAGAACAAGAAGGAATCACACCGGATGTGACTGCAGGATTATCTCTTGGTGAATACTCAGCTTTAGTAGAAGCAGGAGTCCTTGAATTTAAGGAAGCATTAAACCTAGTTGCAAAACGTGGTCAATATATGCAAGAAGCAGTTGTAGAAGGCGAAGGAAAAATGGTAGCCGTTCTAGGTCTAGAAGACAATGTTATCGAAACCATTTGCCGTGAAGTGTCTACTCAAGAAGCTCTTGTAGTTCCTTCAAACTACAACACACCAGGACAATTAGTAATTGGTGGCCACGCTTCTGCAGTAGATATCGCAAGTGAAAAATGCTTAGAAGCTGGCGCAAAAAGAGCCGTACCCCTTGTGGTATCTGGACCTTTCCATACACCATTAATGGAAGAAGCAAAAGTTCGTTTTGCTCCTGTGATGGAAGTAGCTCAGTTACATGAAAGCAAATGCCCTGTATTAAGCAATACGCTTGGTACACCGCATGAAGGGATTCCTTCAAAAGACGTTCTCTGCGATCAAATTACAAATGCCGTGAAATGGAAACAAAATGTAGAGTGGATGCTTCAATATGGCGTAGATGTCTTTATTGAGGTAGGTCCTGGAAAAACATTGACGCAAATGGTGAAACAAATTGCCAAAGCAAAAGGCGCTTCTGTTCAATTATTCCACACAGATAGCCTTAAAGCAGTGACAGAAACCATTGAAAAAGTAAAGGAACTGAAAGGATAACGAAATGAAATTTAAAGATAAAACAGTTGTTGTAACAGGTAGCCGTCGTGGTATCGGACTTGGAATCGCGTTAGAATTCGCTAAACTTGGCGCTAACGTTGTCTTAAACGGTACTCGTGAAATTGATGCAGAAACACTTTCACAATTTGATGCTTATCCTGGTGAAGTAATGACGTTTGTTGGAGACGTTTCGAAATTCGACGTAGCTGAAAACTTTATTAACGAAGTAAAAGAGCGTTTTGGACGCATCGACGTGTTAGTCAATAACGCTGGAATTACGCGTGATGGTTTATTAATGCGTATGAGTGAATCTGATTTTGACGATGTAATGAATATTAACTTAAAAGGATACTTCAATATGATTCGTTTTGCGACTCCAGTTTTCGTAAAACAAAAATCAGGAAGCATTATTAACATTACAAGTATTGTTGGAGTTACAGGAAACGCTGGTCAAGCAAACTACGCTGCAAGTAAAGCCGGAATCATTGGTTTAACAAAATCGGTTGCTAAAGAAATCGGTTCTCGTGGGATTACAGTGAATGCTATTGCTCCTGGATACATCGATACAGATATGACACAAGCATTACCTGAAAAGATTCGTAACGAATGGGAAAAACAAATTCCATTACGTCGTTTCGGTACAGTAGAAGATATTGCAGAAGCCTGTGTGTTCTTAGCGGAAACAAAATACGTTACAGGACAAGTGTTAAACGTTAACGGCGGATTATACATGTAATCTCTTAAAGGAGGAAAACAATGAATCGAGTAGTAATTACAGGAATGGGAGCAATCACTCCTTTAGGAAATGATGTTAATAGCTTCTGGGAAGGCCTCAAAGAAGGTAAGAACGGAATTGCTCCAATTACAAAATTTGATAAAAAAGACTTAGATGTTCATGTGGCGGCTGAAGTAAAAGACTTCGATGCTACAAAATACATGGATCGTAAAGAAGCAAAACGTATGGATTTATTCTGTCAATACGGACTAGCTGCAGCAATCCAAGCCGTTGAAGATAGCGGCATTACTCCAGAAAACACAGACTACGACCGCTTTGGTGTCATGGTTGGTTCTGGTATCGGTGGGTTAACAGTGATGGAAAGTCAAATCATCAAAATGCATGATAAAGGCCCAACACGTGTTGCACCATTATTCGTTCCAATGGCAATCGGAAACATGGTTGCAGGAAACATTTCAATGAAAATCGGTGCTCGTGGCGTATGTACATCACTAGTAACAGCCTGTGCAACAGGAACACACGCTATCGGGGAAGCGTTCCGTAACATTAAACATGGATACTCAGATGTGATTTTAGCCGGTGGTGCTGAAGGTTCAATTTGTGAAATCGGAATTGCAGGATTTGCAGCATTAACGGCCCTTTCAAGCAGTGATAATCCAGATGCAGCTTCATTACCATTTGATAAAAAACGTGGCGGATTCGTAATGGGTGAAGGAGCAGGGGTTCTTGTTCTTGAAAGCCTAGAACACGCACAAAAACGCGGGGCTAAAATTTATGCAGAAGTCGTTGGATATGGTGCTACAGGAGATGCTTACCATATGACAGCTCCAAATCCTGATGGAAGCGGTGCTGGTAAAGCTATCTTACAAGCTATCGAAGAAGCAGGAGTGGCTCCGAGTGAAGTAGATTATGTGAATGCTCACGGTACTGGTACTCCAGCAAACGATTCAGCTGAAACAACTTCAATTCGTTATGCGTTAAAAGAAGCTTCCGATAAGGTTCATGTTTCAAGTACAAAATCAATGACAGGACACTTATTAGGTGCTGCTGGAGCTATCGAAGCGATCGCCTGCGTTAAAGCAGTTGAAGAAGACTTCGTACCACCAACGATTAATTTAACAGAACAAGACGAAGCGTGTGACTTAAACGTAACTCCAAACGTTGGAGTTTCTACAAAAGTAGACGTAGCAATTAGTAATTCGTTAGGTTTCGGTGGACATAATGCCGTAATCTGCGTGAAGAAATGGAAGGATTAATACATGAATGTTGAAGAAATTAAAGAACTAAT
>JUUF01000334.1 GCA_001058355.1 Carnobacterium maltaromaticum | reverse complement strand
ATTAAATAAAAAATCCTAAGCCTCATCAACTTAGAATCTGTCTACTCTATTTTTTAATCTTCAAGAATTGAAAAATTATATTTATTTTTATAACGCTGATTGAAACGAATAACTACATTCATAGGTTCTTTTTTTGTTAATCCATTATCAAAAGTAATTTTTCCCGTTAACTCTTCCCGAAATTTTTGTATCCCAGATACTATTTCATTTGATATTTTGGAAGTGTCAATTTTAAAGGTAGCAATACTTTTATCTTCCATAAATAGTATTGAGTCGAAAAATAATATTGAAATGTACAAATCTGTAGCAGAACTCTTTGTCAATTTAATTAAAGCATTCTCTAATGATGATCGGATATTTTTAATATCACTTTGTTTATAAAAATATTCAAACAGTACCTGATTAATATCTGTAGGGAAAACATCTGGAACAAAAGTTGGAGGTTCAATTCGATACTTTTGCTTGCCACGTAAAATATCTTCAACTTCCCCCACTTTAATAGCTTCTAAAATTTTTGTTCTAAAATTCATTTGTTCTCCTCTTTCTCATCTTATAAGTCAATGTTTTATCTATTATTTGCTAGGATATGCTGAAATAATCTGTTTCTCAGAGTCTATATACATCAATCTGTTTATTCATCTTCAATCATCTATCATTAGCGGAAAAAT
>JUUF01000333.1 GCA_001058355.1 Carnobacterium maltaromaticum | reverse complement strand
TAGTGCAGGCGAGCTTATTTGTCGAAAGAAATAGCGAAAGGATTAACGAATTAATTGCATATAATACTCAACAACCACTTCTGGAGGAAGAGACATTCCGTTACTCGACCACCATTTGACAGTTTCCGCAAAACTCGTCACATAATGATTAGTGACGAACGCCTTAGGGATGGATTTATTTGCGCTGTTAGAAAAATCAGCAAAAAGAATGGTTAAGTGTTGCTTAAAGTATCTTAAAAAGAGTTCACTGTTTTCATCAATCAGAAATGCGCTAATCTTATTTTTTTGCTCTCGTAGATGCCATAATAGATGAGAGAGTTTACTGGATAATGCGCTGTTTCGATCCTTTAAAGTGCATGAATCGTCAGTGGGAAGACTTTCGAAGATATGGTCAAAAATCTCTTCGCAAATAGCGTTTAATAATTCGTCTTTTGTCTCGAAGTGTGCGTAAAAAGTGCTCCGTCCAACATTGGCGGTATCGATAATGTCTTGCACAGTAATTTTACTGTAACGCTTCTTTTCTAAAAGAAGACTAAAAGCTTCAAAAATAGCTTTTCGTGATTTTTGTTGTCGTCGATCCATAGGAAGAATCCTCCGTACAATTTATTAAAAATGTTCGTTATCTTACAGAAATACTAAAATGACTGTTGTTTTGAAAAATTATAATTCTATATAATTACGATACAAAGTGTTCGATAGTGTACAAAATATACAGTATTTATTATTAGATTTCAAGGGGTGAGTATATGAAACAAGAGATGCGGAAGGGGATAATCATGGCGATACTTGCTGCAGTACTATATGCGGTGAGTTCTCCTTTTTCAAAAGTATTATTAAATGAAATGCCGCCCACATTAATGGCAGGATTTTTATATTTAGGTGCAGGTATTGGAATGAGCTTGATTGCAGTTTTAAGAAGAGTGAGACAAGCTGAAATCACTGAGATTCATCTCAGTAAAGCGGAATTGCCGTATACGGTTGCTATGGTCTTGTTAGATATAGCAGCGCCAATCTGTATGTTGATAGGGCTAAGCGCAACAACTGCTGCGAATGCCTCTTTGTTAAATAATTTTGAGATTGTTGCGACTGCGCTGATTGCGTTAGTAGTTTTTAAAGAACGTATCAGTAAACGGTTATGGATGGGAATTCTTTTCGTAACCTTTTCTAGTGTTATCTTGTCTTTTGAAGATTTTTCGAGTCTAGAGTTTTCCTATGGTTCTTTATTTGTATTATTGGCTGCTGTTTTCTGGGGATTGGAAAATAATTGCACCAGAAAACTTTCTTCCTGTGATCCGTTAGAGATTGTCTTGTTAAAGGGAATATTTTCTGGAATTGGCTCTATCGTAATTGGTTTAGCGCTTGGTGAGAGATTGATGAATCTTTGGAGCGTCATTGCGGTTATGGCTTTAGGCATTGTGTCTTATGGACTAAGTATTTATTTTTATGTTCATGCTCAACGGCTTCTTGGGGCGGCAAGAACTAGCGCTTATTACGCTGTTTCTCCATTCATAGCAGCTTTCCTGTCTATTCTAATCTTTGGTCAGATGCCAGAAGTTACTTATTTTATTGCACTAATGTTGATGGCAGTAGGAGCATGGTATTCTTCTCATGATGGTATTGAAGAGTAAAATATAGTAGAAAAGCTCGCT
>JUUF01000332.1 GCA_001058355.1 Carnobacterium maltaromaticum | reverse complement strand
AGGAGTAGTGCACTTGTAAAGAGGAGTGCTGTTACTTGTACAGTTTTCTTCATACATAGTCTCCTTTATTTCTTTAAAAAAAGGGGGAGAAGAGGTCAATCTTCTCCCTATTAAATTTAGAAATTTACTATTGTTTTTCTTTATAGCCACCTTTAATAAGTGCTTCTTTAAATTCAGAGTAACCAAGAGTGTTGTCATCACGTAAATTTAAACCTGGTATAGTTTCTTTTAATTTCTTCATATCGATTTTAGTGTAATCGAATGAGTAAGTGATCGTGAAAACATCATCTTTGTAATCTGTTTTAATCTCAAATCCTTTACCCTTAAAATCTTTCAGTTTTTCTTCGGTTGTTGCACTAGATTTCTTAAGTGCTTCTAAAGGATTTTCGCCTTCCATTTTTGAAACAATATAAGTAGTTACAGATTCTTGTTTTAGTAAAACATCGTCTTTGTAGTATAACGTCATTGTTGCTTTAACGGCTTCGTCACTAGCCTCAAGAACTGTTTTTTTAGCATCTGCTGGCATTTCTGTTTTTGCTTGAGCAACAGTCGTTGGAGCAGCTGTCGTTGGAGCAGCCGTTGTAGGCGCAGCTGTTGTTGTTTCTGCTTTTGCTTGAGTAGTAGCAGTTGAGTCTTGTTTTTGTCCGCAACCTGCTAATACTAGACCAGCTGTAAATAGAAGTGCGAATGCTTTTGTTGTTTTATTCATGATTTTTACCTCACTTTTTGTTATGTATTGTAAAACCGGAAAGAGCGAGCTCTTTACCGGTCTTCTTTATT
>JUUF01000331.1 GCA_001058355.1 Carnobacterium maltaromaticum | reverse complement strand
TTTTTTTAATTCTTCAGTAGTAAATCTGATATTTTGTTTATTTTCAGGATGGTGTATTTGATGCCTAATATATTGAGTTAAGATTAAATCTTCATCTATTACAGTACCGTTTTTTCGTAGTCTTTTATACGGAATGGTTTCTTTTTCTTGTTTGTACTCCTCAATCCACCCTTGTGATTCAATATATCCGTAAAGTTCATTATGATACTCTTCTGTCACCTCTTCAAATGCTAAATAATTAACTTCATTTAAGGAAGGATAATTTAGACTTTTTGAATCTATAGACTCTACACTCTTCTCCCCATCAACTTTTTTAATCAATCTTAAATTTGAAAAATCTAGTTTCTTCACGATGTTAGGACTATGAGTGGTTAATATAATTTGGGATCCTTCTGTTTTAGATAAATCAATTAACGAGCTAATTAACTTTATTTGATTATGCGTGTGTTGTGACGTTTCAGGTTCTTCAATAGCGTAAATAATATTAGAATTAGAGTTGTTTTCAGCTAACCTTTCCGCTTCTGCCCGGAAAAAGTTTAACAATATTAACCTCCTTACTCCACTTCCTCTTTTGTTTATTGGTATATTTTCATCTCCAGAAATCGAAACATTTTTAAACACATCAGTCCATTTCAAAGCATCTGTTTGAGGAATTATTGGGGTTAAACTATTGGCAATATCTACATCCATCTCTTTTATTTTCTCAAGAGTTCTATTTGAAACATCCTTAATTCTCTCCCTAACTGTATCGGCAACCTCCGATAATGTTCTCTGGATGCTTTCCTCGTTAAGAATTTGCTTTACTGCTTGTTTTAACGGATCTTGTACTTCACTATCATTATCACTATTTTTCCTATCCGCTTGGAACAATGAATATACTGGAAGGAAAGTTGTTAATTTTTCCCAAATTTTTTTAGCATCTTCTTTACTTACGTCTATTTCACGTTCCTCTAGCTGTAAATCATCTCTATAATTATCCCATATTACTCTTCTCATTATGGAATTCACTGTTAAATTATGACATTCTATACCT
The DNA here is from genome assembly GCA_001058355.1 of Carnobacterium maltaromaticum. Lineage (GTDB taxonomy): Bacteria > Bacillota > Bacilli > Lactobacillales > Aerococcaceae > Granulicatella. Next base: position 12,734 of record JUUF01000331.1, on the reverse strand, counting down.
TTATCAGCGATCACTCTTTTTAGATCTTGATTTTTCTTTAATAGTAAATCTGCGCACTCTGGATTGCTCGGATGTTGCGCTTTAATATAAATCTTTGCAGAGCCACCATTTTGGTATTTTTTTATAACTTCTAACTCTCCTCTAGCGTTTAATAAAAACTCACTTTCTAAATCAGTTTCAACGGAAGCATCAATAACCACTCTCTGTGGTAAATCTCCAAAACACACTCCTATTGTCGTTTCGGCATTTCCTTCTTCAAGATTGAATTTGTTCACATCATTTTTATCTAATTTAACAGCACCTTTCGAATCATTAAAAAATATATCTAGCGCCTCTAGTATCGTTGATTTTCCAATATCATTCTTCCCCACAATTGCTGTCAAATCATTAAATTTAATATCTATTTCCCTATTATACCCTCTAAAATTATTAAGTTTCATTGACATAATTTTCATATAAATTGATTCTCCCTTTCTATTTATTAAAACCTAACAACTCAATTTTAACCGTTCACCTTTTCACAAGCAATATAGCTTTTTATATATTTTCTATACAAAAAAAGCTTAAAAATACGCGATTTCTAAGCTTTCTCATTTTATATTTCTGCTAGTTTTATAACACTAAGTCTTGGTATCCGACTTCTTTGAATTTTTCGTTCTCAAAAACGATGGCTAATCCATTTTCCATGTCGAATTTAAAGTCGCACATTACAGCCACAACCCGTTTCTTAACTTGTGGAACAGCGATTGTTTTAGGAATGACATACTTGAAGATGTTATCTACCTCTGTTATACCATTGTCCTTCAAGCCGTTTTCTAAGATGTATTTCTCAACTTCTGGTTTTGCAGCGTTAATCAATTGTAAGTTGTTCTTAAAACGCTCTACTGCTTCCTTTTGTGTTTCTGTACTATCTTCTCCACTAAACTTCTTCACGATGATCGGTAATTCAAACTCTCTACCCCAGATTTCAGTTTTAATCTTACTCATCGAATTCACCTCCGTTATTTTGGGCATCTCGAACTTTACATTCAGACACACCACCTAAATGTTTGCAACACTGATGAATAACACTAGGTACTAAATCCATTGTTTTTGTGTCACAACGCTCATGCCAAGTGTACTTTTGCTCCGGATCCTTTCTAAGATTATAGACATCCTTATCTGTCCAATCCGTTCTTCCATCTCTTTCCTGAGCGTTCCATTGCTCAGCAGCTTTAGCATCCGCTTGAGAGAAGTTTCCTGCCTTCCATTCACCATCTTCTTGATAATCATTACGATTTTCCGTCATATTATTGATTGTTACAGTAGTATGTGACACCTCAGAAAAATTAGGTTCAAGATTGTCATACTCAACTCCATCTTTACCATATTCTGCGAGTTTCTCTTTACATGCTGCACCTCGTTCTGTTGCGTCCGATGGAACAAACTTAGAATGGCCTCGCTCTCCTTCGAACGTTCCGTTTTCGCCATTTCGTGGCACTTGATTTAGTCGAGCTTCGTATGAATTATATTTCCCACCAAACTCATACTCATCTGATTCAATATCTTCTACAGAAAATGTTGCATCCCAGATTCCTTTTGCTTCTTCTAAAGTCAGTCCTGATTGCGGTTCAATCTCAATAGATTTCTCGACGGCTGTCACTTTAATTTCCGCCGTTTCTAAAGATTTTATCTCATTCATTAGAACACCCTCCCTTTTTCTTGATATACTTCTGTAAATCTCGTTAACACTCCATCGTAGGACGCATCACGCAACTGTTGTTCATTTAAAATCAACGCTACGGCCGTATTAATTTGCTTGTTGGAGTATAATTTTATAGACGGTTTTAACTGTTCAACAAGTTCGTGTGTCCATTCAACAATATCGTTAGTGTGTTTTATTTTAATAATCGTATTTTCTACAGAGAAGAAATCATAGACGAGCTGTCTGAAAGCAGCCCACGCCTCTTCTCCGTCTTTTTCAAGATAATCCATAAACTTGCACTTCACTTGTGTGTCTATGTTTGAGTGAATAACTCTCGATTTAATTGCCTTCAAATCTTCCTTATTCGCTCTTCTGAAAATTCCTCGTTCCATGATGTAATCTAATAAAAATACTTCTACATCAATTTTGTAATCTCCATCAAGCTTCTTAGGAGTATATTGATATGGTTTTTCGTCGATATCGACTCTATCAACCTTACACAAGACAGGTTGCACCCATTCATTTTGGTATACAGCCCCGACCCCACAAGGAAGTTTTGCCAATTCAGTTATTTGATCCTCATTCAAATTCGCTGCTCTTCCGACCAACTCTCTATCCGTTTGATCTGGGAGTCTGAGAATAATTTTCGTATTCGTATTTCGAATCACCGACATATCCATTAATCCTGGAGCCTGGTCGACAATAATAAATCCTTCTCCATACGTACGCATTTCCGCAATCGCATTTGAAAGCATCTCAACACTCTTTCCGAGTAAGTTGCTTCCTTCTGACGAACGTTCACTTGAAGATCTTCTTAATAGATTATGAGCTTCTTCAAGAACCGTAATATGATTCAACTCCGCGTTCATTCCGTTTGCTGACGACATACGGTACTCTTGAAGTTTTAGCACTAGCATCCCCATAATTAGTGATTTTGTCTCACTAGAGCCTACCCTACTTAGGTCGACAATGACATTCTCATCAAATAATTGTGTCGCACTAATTTCATCCGAAACGAAAATCATTCCGTTAATACCGTTACATAATGATTCTAATCTTGTTAGTAACGAACCTTTATAGGCGCCTTTATTTTCCGCATCATATTCACTTGAATCAATAATGCTTTTCACATTTCTAGCTACATCCGCAAATGTTGGATATAACTCTTCATCATATTTGTTTTGGGATTTAACAAGATTCCACCCGCAATCTACATATGACTTTTCAACAGCGCTCTTTAAAACCGCTGGCATTGCTGCATACATCGGCCAGCAAACATTGAAGATTTCAACTAATCGATCCATATGTTCTAGGACATGAATATTTTTAGGGAAACTGAATGGATTGATTCTTAGAAGCTGACTGACAAGTGGATTCGTCCCCAACACCTTCACATCATTTCTATGTCCAAACACATTTTTATACTCACCTTTAGCTGGCTCTACCACAAGGAACTTAACTCCTTGTTTTCTAGCGCGCTCAATCATCTGGTAGACCGTATTACTCTTACCAGAACCGGTACTACCCGTAATAAATGTATGTGATGCCAATGATTGTTTAGAAAGAGCCACCTCAGTATTTTCCATTCGATTCATATGGAATACATGACCGAGTTTAATTTCGGATTCACCTCGATAAACATCATCATACGTCACTACATTTCTTCCAAATTCCACACATTCTAGTACTGGAAGTCCCGCAACTGATTTTTGAGGGAAGTTCAACGAGTATGCTAATTCTTTTCCTGAAAGACTCGTTGTTGCAGTAACAATCGGCGGATAAACGATAAACTCAGTTTCTTCGTCTACCTCAAGTTTCACTTCATTATCTTCTATCTTTCCTACCACTGCAGGGTTTAATCCAAACACTGGATGACGAAGTGTCTTAATATACTCCGTAATTTCTTTTGCTTGTCCAGCCTCATCCTCTACATTTCCACGCCAAGTATTGATGGCAGATTTCGACATATACGAATCTTCGCCCAGCGTTAATGCTAAATACGAATGCGCTACGTTATTCGCTACATTTGGGTCTTCACTAATCACGTAAGCTGCAAAATCCCACATGCCAAGCGCCGTACTCTGTTCGAAACGTTTCATCTGTCCTTTTAACATTTCCAACGCGTATTGAATATTAAAGTTCGTAAAGTTCTGCGTGATGCCTTCATTTTTACCCAGCATAACCGTAGTCGTAGAAGAACGAGCAAAGTTCGCACCAATATTCGCACCAAAGCCTACACTCTTAGTGGCGCCATTCGTCGACGCAATCGAATTAGTCACCGCTCGCCCGAGAGTGTTCGCAACTGCTGTTCCAATCGTTCTACTAGTACTATCAGTCAAAGTCTTTGCAGTTCCTTTAGCAATCGTTTCGGCTGCAGTTTTTCCGAGAGCTTTGGCTGTGCTACTATTCCAACCATGGTTGTAGTTAACTTCTGCAGTAGCCTCCACCCCCAAATTTATACCTGTAGTTGTGGCACCACCAATTGAATTAGACTGCCCCGTTGTAGCTGTACTCGTTTCACTTGTACCTTCCGAACTGCTCTGAGTGTTACTTTCCGTATAAGAATCTCCGGTAGTATCTGTATCACTTGCTGATTCGGTATCTGAACGAGCACTGCTATCTGATGTTCCTTGACTCTCTGTAATGGCAGTATTGACTCCGTTCTGGACTCCCGCACTGGCCCCCACGTTTACACCGACAGTCGCAGATGAACTAACACTTTCATTCTCTGTTCTTTGGAAATTTGTAGACCAGGAAGCATACGGGGCTAAACCTGAATAGAATTCTCCTAATTTGATTTTTCTATCTTCGACATCGAGAATCGGTGTCGCCAAAAGAATAATCGTATATTCTTTCTTTTTCGTGTCTGGAACAATCCCATCAATTAATTTTTCGATTGTTTGGCTAATGAACTTTTCTGATTTTTCTGCTGGAATATTGGAAGCCGTTGACACTGAATACTTTCTATCATCTGTAAAGCAAGGTAATATCCCTAGTCCTTCTTCTTTCCACTCAGCTCCAGGGAAATTACCTCTTATCGCTTCAACAATTTGATCCTTATAGTTATCTACATCGGTACTACTTTTCGAATTTTTATTATTCACAACCGCTAGATACACATTTGTTGTATTCTGTTTTCGGTCAAATACTAGAGCAATGTTGCAATCATCGTTAGAGAGCACCGCATAAACATTAACAAGTTTTTCAAGACTATTTTCCTTTTTATCTGTGACCCATTTTGTAATGTTGATGTAGCGAATGTTATGCGCATCATCGAACTCTTTCCCAAATTCCGCCTCATTATTGAGTGGCAAATACAAGTCCTTAATCTGCGGAAGATAAGCATTAAAGATTTCGACACTACTTGCAGCCATCAAGCGTTCCGTCAACTCACGCGCAGTTGCATCGTTTGGATTCGGAGTTTCTAGCAAATATTTTTCACGTAATAACTGTACGTTTTCTAACTGCTCTGGACTCAAAGAAGATAACTTAGCAACTTGGTCTCCAGCTTTTCCAGCCATTTTCTTAATGGCATTTTTAATTCCCATATTCTATACCCCTTCCACAACTTCCCACGACATCAGACTCTTCATTGTTTCTAATGAGTAGCGTATCAACGTTTGATTTTGTTCTAACTCGGTAAGACTCTCTGTCTCAATGCGAATTTTATTAACCAATTCCTTTAATCCCGGATTAAATTCTGTAAGACCGGCATTAATCTCATCAAGTATCTTTCTCTCCCAGTTTTTAAATTGCATAAAACAATCATCATTCATCATTTGAGACATCTCTTTTACACTAGCCTTAATTTTGTCATTATAGATTCTAGCTAGACGACTGGTGTTTAACTTTTCATCATCAATAATATGAATCCCAAGCAATGTACCTTTTAAAAATTTCTCTCTAACAAACACTAAATTAGCTTGTTCTTTAAAGTTATTAATATCATAGTTTTGTATTTTGGATGCAATTTCTTCTCGTTGGGAATCTGTTAACGTGTCTGATTCGGTAACTTTAAGAATCAGTTGTTTCTTAAAATCTCTTTCTTTTTCACTCCAAAATTCATCTAAATAAATTGACAGTTTTTTCTGTGCGTCATCGATGTTATCTTGATAAAAATCGATAACATATTTTATCGTTTCAGTAGAAGCCAGATGATCAAGCGATTTCTCTTTTTCGTTCTTTTTATTCTTAGATTCTTGAATATTTTTTACATCGCTGGCAACGTCATTTACTAATGTTTTTGCAGCATCAAGAATATTCCGCTTGAACAACCCCTGAAAATTGTCTTGCCAATGTTCTCGGCTTTTATTTTTAGCTTCTTGCAGTTCTCTTTCTGTCGATTCATAATCATAATGTTCAAAAATTTCTTTACGAATATTGGTATCCACTGTCGCAAGTTCATCCTCGTCCATTGGATACTGAAGAACTTGATTAACGTATTCTGCAACAATACTCTTGGAAGCTGCTTCATTTTCTTCTTCCATGGTTTTAGCAGATTTGTCAATTTCTTGCTTTAAGAGTTGTGCTTCTGCATCTAATTGTTGCTCAAAATGGTCTCTTATCTCTTTTCTTGTCTTCTTTTTCTCTTCAATACGTACGTTTGTCTTGCCAATTACATTGCTAAGAAACGACAACGCCATCTGACACTTGTTGTATGCGGAATGTTTACTTGCAAAAGTTTCAATTTCTCTTTCAACACAGTACAGTCCGCTATTCGAATAAATGAGATTTTCATTTTTCTGCGAATACTCAAGGGCATTTTGCTTCACTTGCGAAGGCATAATGTTGTACTTATACAAAGAGAGGTAATCAATATCTTCTGGATCGGAGAATGTTAAACTTTGTGTCCTAAATTTCTTCCCATAAAATCTATCTACAAACTCTCCATTATTTTTTCCGCCTAAGCCAATAATGGATGAAACAAAGAAAATTCCATTGGCATACATCTTTTCAATCGCAAGATATTCTAAAATTTCGTTGACTTGTTTCTCTGTGAATCCATCTTCCGGAAGGTCCGCATCATCCGCTTTGTTAAAAATAATCATGGTAAATCGTTTATCTAACGACTTAATTGCCAAAACTTTATCGCATAGTTCAGCATTATCCTTTGTATCATGCGCATCATACTGAGTAATCCATAGTGGAATTCCATTTGAGAATCCATCCATCGCCTCATCCAATACTTTTGAATGGTCCTCATTTGAGTTAGAGTTTGAACCCGGCGTATCAAAAATGACGAAATTATTTTGAGAAGTTCCAATTACTCCATTTGGAGAGAACGGAACACTTAATGAAATCACATTGCTGATTTCAGTAACTTCTCTATCTCTCTTCTCGTAATTATTTAAGATTTCTATCGCAATACGTACCATCGCGTATAACTCATACGTTCCATCGTTTGCGATTTCTTCCTTAATACTTTTCACGATTTCAAGCCCTGGATTGCCTTCCGATACTATTAATTCTTTACCTTCAATCGATAGTTTGATTCTTTCGTTGTGAAATTCAAAAGTAATCTCTGCTTGATCCGGGTGCTTAGACTTTTTAATTTCATAGATTTTAGCTGTAACTGGGTCGCTTCCACTTGGAAGAATTTCTACCCCAGTTAGCGCATTAATAAAAGTAGATTTCCCTGCACTATAATTCCCGAACACACACAGTGGAATGACATCATCTAAGGCTTTCGAAACTTTATTGATTCTCTTTTTCACATCTTCGTCATCTTGCATAATGTGTTTGATTACTGGATTCACTGTTTCGAACGTCTCTTTGATTTTCTCTTTGATAAAGCGAGCATTTTTAAGAATTGTATTCGAACGCATCAAGTCAACCTTTTCCTTAAATTCATCTGATTCACAAACTGATGCTATTTCCACATACTCATCCTGAGTTCCTTCAAATAGTAGTTGTACCTTTTCTCTACCTACATAGTATTCTTTGACAATAATGCTAAGAATTTCCTTAATCTTAAAAGGTAGAAAAGCTCGCTCTGAATCGGTCTCTGTCAGTCTACTTCTTTTATCACTTTGTTTGACGCTAAGCCAATCACCTGTTGTTACGTCCAATGTTTGATATGAAATCTCTTTAGTATACGGATTACTTTTAATCTTTATTTTTGTCATTCTCAGTACCTTCCAATCCCTCTTCACTATGGATAACAGTATATGTCACCATCTTTTTATCCTCTAATTCAATTTAACTTTTAACTAGTTCCAAATTACGACCAGTTATTTTTTCATAAATTTACGAGTTGTTGCGAATTTATGAAGTAAGTGAGTTCATTATATCATTTTCACCACTTAATTTTAAGCTTTTTTGAAAACGATTTACTTTTCTATTTATAGATAATTTCTGACGTCTTTCGAAACACAAAAAAATCGTAAAATGATACTCCCCACCAATTAGCAAGTTCGTATCAAATTACGGTTTTCTATTCCTCAACCCTCTTCGGCAAGTACGGGGCGAGCTCTTTTCGTAAGGTTTCGAGTGTTAGGCCATATGGAATGGTAATGTCATCAATTGGTTCGAGGATTTTTTCTAACTCTGCTTCGCCCTGCTCATCTAAATAGTGATTCATTTTTCTTCTAAGCGATAGCAGCTCCTGCAAAACATTCTCGTTCCCAAAGGTGATGGCTAGAGAATACGCGTTGTTGTCGCTATCCTCTCTGGCTCCTGAGCGTTCTGCGATATAAAGAATTTTCTCCATTAAATACATCATCTCATAAAAATCTTGCTTCTTGATTTCAATCTTCTCATCCATGCCGACTACTCCCTTCAAATACAGTCTCTCAATCCCAATAATAAAGGCTCTAGAACTAAAATTCCAGAGCCTATTCCTTTTATTTTTAAAAGTTAGCTTACTAAACTAGGTTTTCTTCCTACTGAAATAAATTGGTCCGTTAATAAGGAAAGCTGTCGGAATTGCCATATAGTTATATTCACCTTTTGTATAATAAACGGCATAGAATACGGTAACTCCTATAATTATACTTGAAATAAGATATTTGAAGATACGATTCATTACACTCATCTCCAGTCTATACTCTATTCAATCTTTTTGCTTAAAAACTTATCGAAATAACCCTTGTTTAAAAAGATAGATACCGTCCAAAGAATTAAGAACATGAATATGAATTTAAATTCTCGATTCCATTGTTCGAATCCAAAGAACAGGTTAAGAAACAACGTCAACGCTATATACCCTAAAAAACCAAAGAGAAAAACTCTAATACCGCTTAATTGTCTCATTTTAATCTTCTCCTTTACTTTTTTCGATAATACTATATAAACTTGTAGTTTTGTAATTAACCGCTTTCATCTACTCTTATTTTACTACTCTCTTTTACGAATTTCTAGATTGAATTTCTACTTTATCAATATTTTCTTAGAAACAATCGAATTTGTTGCTAAACTGTTGTTGTTTTAAAAAAATTAAAGCCTAGAAACTCTTTGTTTCTAGGCTTTTAGTGAGGTACATTATTATTCCCACTCAATCGTAGCAGGCGGTTTGCTCGTGATATCGTAGACGACGCGGTTGACGTGGGCTACTTCGTTCACGATGCGGGCGCTGATGGTTTGCAGCACTTCCCAAGGGATGCGAGCAAAATCACTCGTCATGCCGTCGATACTGGTTACGGCACGGATTCCAATTGTGTAGTCGTACGTTCTGCCGTCACCCATTACTCCAACGCTGCGGATACCTGGAAGAACCGTGAAGTATTGCCATACGTCGCGTTCAAGGCCGTTTTTGGCAATTTCTTCGCGTAAGATGGCGTCAGATTCGCGGACGATTTCAAGTTTCTCTTCCGTCACTTCCCCAAGCACACGAATTCCAAGTCCTGGTCCTGGGAATGGTTGGCGCCATACGATAGAGTCTGGCATGCCAAGCGCTGTTCCAAGGGCGCGCACTTCATCTTTGAAGAGTGTGTTCAGAGGTTCGATGAGTTCGAATTGCATGTCCTCTGGAAGCCCCCCTACATTATGGTGAGACTTGATGGTTTGCGCTGTTTTCGTTCCGGATTCGATGATGTCTGTGTAGAGCGTTCCTTGCGCAAGGAAATCCACGTCCGTGAGTTTTGCCGCTTCGTCGTCGAATACGTACACGAACTCATTTCCGATAATCTTCCGTTTTTGTTCAGGGTCGCTCACGCCTTTTAGTTTCGATAGGAAACGTTCCTGAGCGTTCACGCGGATAATATTAAGGCCAAATTTACCAGAAAGGCTCTCCATCACTTGGTCACCTTCCCCTTTACGAAGCAAGCCGTGGTCTACGAAAATACAGATGAGTTGGTCACCGATTGCTTTTTGCAAGAGAACCCCAACGACACTAGAGTCTACCCCACCTGAGAGACCAAGCAAGACTTTCTTATTGCCCACTTTTTCGCGAATTTTCGTAATTTCCATTTCAATAAAGCTATCCATCGACCAGTCGCCCGTTGCCCCACAAATATCGAACACGAAGTTACGAAGCATGTCGTTTCCGTGAATGCTGTGGCGAACTTCTGGGTGGAACTGTACGCCGTAAATGCGACGTTCTTGGTTTTCAAAAGCCGCAAATGGCGTGTGCGCATTCGAAGCCGTCACGCTGAACCCTTCCGGAATCGCTGTAATACGGTCGCCGTGGCTCATGAGTACCTCTTCCTCTTCAGCTAACCCTTTGAAAATGCCTGAAGCCGTGTTAAAAACATCGACTTTCGCAGAACCATATTCACGCGTTGTAGACGATTCTACCTTACCGCCGAACAGATGCGTTGTCAGTTGCATCCCGTAGCAAATCCCAAGCACTGGAATTCCCAATTCAAAAATCGCAGGATCCACGGTAAAAGCATCCTCTGCATAAACGCTATGTGGTCCCCCGGAGAAAATAATCCCTTTTACGTTGCCATGTGCCTTAATTTCTTCGGCTGTAATGTCGTTGTGTAGCAACTCGCTGAACACACCGAATTCACGAATACGGCGCGTAATCAACTGATTGTACTGACTACCGAAGTCGAGCACGATAATCTTTTCTAATGAAGTGGTTTGAGCTGTCATAAGAGGCCTCCTTAGTTTTAGTTCTTTTTCATTGTAACAGAAAAGCACGAAAATTACTTAAAAAAACTGAATTTTTTGTTCGGGTTTTTAAACCCCATTTTCCGCGTCACACCAAGCTTTCATTCGGATATATAAATTAGTATATAGAGTGTACACTCGCTCGCCGCAACCTTTACAAACATTATCAAATCAACGTTTCTAACTGTTGACATCACGACAAAAAATTGTGTTTTTATTTTTTGAAATGTAGCATATATGCTACAGTAGCAAATATACTACATTTTGTTTTTTTACAAAAAAACTAGCCAATAGACGTACTACTGGCTAGAGATTGTATTCATTTAACATTTTTCAAGCATTACCGTTCTTGCTTTGTCCTCGGTATCTCCACTTTCATCAAACCCATCATACGGAGCTTTCGGATCTTGCACTTTTGGTTTGCGCCTCAAGGCATTACAGATTTCATCCACATGGCGAAATGCAAACTCAAAGTCATCTGTCCATCCAGTATGTCCCGTAATGATTTTTAGCGAAAGATTTCTCTTTCTGAGCTTTTCTTCTAGTCGTTTCAACGATACACTTTGTAATTTTCTATCTTCTGCGAGCGTGTTTAAAAACGCATAACCACCATCCGCACCAAACCAAATCGTGTCTCCAGTGAACAAATACGCATCATCGATTAAATACACTAAATGTCCCCACGTATGACCAGGTACAAGAAAGGCTTCGATTTTAATATCGTGAATATAGAAAATCTCCCCATCTTCTATCAATGTTTTGTCATTTTCGATATGGACTTGCGGAAGTTTATAGAGCCCCCAGTATACTTTGCGCCGAACTCGGCCTTCTAAGTAGTCATTCTCGACACGGCCCACATAGATCTTTGCCATTTTAAATAACCCCTGGCTATCCACTTCAATCGCTCCAACGTGATCTGTATCCTGGTGCGTAATGAGAATCTCGTTGATACTTTCCGGATGAATATCTAGCCACCTCATCTTCTCGGCAAGTTGGTCATAGTTATATCCAGCGTCAATCATAATCGTGTAGCCATCTTTGGTGTAAAAGTAAATATTGGCCACATATTCTCGGATACAACTCACTCTTTCGTCGATATGGCCCGTGTTTAGTGGTTTGAAAATTTCTTTTCCTCTAAACATAAACGACATAAACTTTTGTTGCTTTAAAGAATCTTTTTTCGCCATCGCTCTCACCTTGATTCTTTTGTCTTGGCGATTCTAAAATCAAATTTTCTTAATCGGAAGCCATCGATTCACTCTTGCGCAATAGTCCTTATAGGCCTCACCGTGCAGTTCGTAGAGCCATTTTTCCTCGGTATTACGAATCACGACGGTTAAGATTACCCACTGAATTGGAATGAGAATCAGCAACCACACATTATGCATGGTTAGGATACTCCCAATGCCGCAGAGCCACCACGAAAAGTAAATCGGATTACGTGTGCGCGCATAAATTCCAGTCGTCTTGAGTTCATTGTTTTGGATACTCGTATCAATATCTGACTTCACCACGCTAAGCCACCAGATTCTCGTCGCAACGAACATTAAGATGAATCCAATTAAATCAAACAAATCTTTGAATCCACCCTTTAATAGTCCACTCTGGACCACTGACTGACGCAGCATCCATCCAGTCAAATTCATCGCAATTATACACGCCACGAGATACGGCCCAACACCATAAGTCGGCAATTTTTGATGTTTATCTTGATCACTTTTTAAGTACATGTCCTCACCTCATTGTTAAAGAAACCATACTACAAGCTACAATTTTTCACCTACATTTTACCACTACTATTCCGCGTTTTAAACAGGATTTTTAAGGATTAGAAAATAAATTTTCAGCACGAACTGCATATGTACTCTTTCTTACGATTCCCCGTACTCTTACTAAGAGCCCCGTACCGCTTCACCTACTAAAACAGGGCACACATAGCCTCTTTCAATAAAAGAAAATCGATTACGAAAAACCGAGCGGATTTTATAATCGCAGT
>JUUF01000330.1 GCA_001058355.1 Carnobacterium maltaromaticum | reverse complement strand
TCTCACCTACTGAGCCTCAATGAGACTCTACGGAATAAATTCCTAGAGTCTCATATTCGCATCAGTTACCTCTCGCTCTTACTCCTACCATAGAATCCCAAGGGACTCCATCTTTTTTCATAGAATGGGGGTTCTCTAAACCTTCTAAGTTCATAAAAATAATTGAGTTTTATTATTTAGATTTGCTGCAAGGATGAAGATTGTCAATTCTCATAAAATAGAGAATAAAGAGTCTGGAAATTTTTCTCGCTTCGTATGGACAGATAACGGGTTCTGTGGTTCAATAAATGTATCAGGGTGTCATAGCTCAGTTGGATAGAGCAAGCGTTTCCTAAACGCTAGGTCGGGGGTTCGAGACCCTTTGGCACCGCTAGAAAAAAAATCCACTGGTTAAACCAGTGGATTTTTTGTTGATTATTTACAATTCTCTTCTACCCATTCAACTGCACGCCAGGCACGTCCCGAGATATCATTTCCATGATTTCCCTCTTCCAACGTAAACTTGAAATCACCTGCTTGAAATTTCGGCTCATAAAATTCTTTTAATGCTAGCGTATTTAGAGTTTGATTTGCTGTTAAATTTGTAGCAGTCGTTCCTTCTTGGTCTCCGACACTCATGTACAATTTAGGATGAGCGGCTTTAAAGGGATGTTCTTTTAAATAGTCCAGAAAATCCGGATACCACAGCGACGAAGAGCAGCTGAGGACGGTTCCGAATAAATCAGTGTTCACCGCTGCATACAGGCTGAATAATCCACCTAGCGAATAACCACCGATAACTCTCTTTTCTGCACTTGAAGTAAAACCATATTCACTCTCACAAAATGGAATCACATGAGTCGTGATAAACGTAAGATGTTCTGCCGCTTTCCCACCGAAATCCATCGGCATGGTTTCAGATGCCTGGAGAGGCCAAGGTGTATAATCATCTGTTCGATTATTTGCATTTATGAGTACAAAATTAAGTGCAGGTTGATGTTTGCAAATCCAATGGTTAAAAGGCTCTTCGAATTGATCTCCATCTAAAAAATAAATGGTCGTAGCGTTTTTGACATTGGAACGATAAACATATAGCTTCACTCCCTCAATTTCTTGTTGGATCCATACAGAACTTCTAGTCATAGCGAATTCCCTTTCTACTGTGTATTCACCATTATTTTAACAGTTTTCTGGGCAGTTGATAAGCGTGAATAAATATCCACTAGCTAGGCTAGTGGATATTTACTATAAAATGCTAATTATTTGATTATTAAAGGCGTCATCTAATTTAATCTATTACTAGAAAATATTGATTAATACTCCAACAGTAATTACTGCAGTAAGAATTAATAAAACTTTTGTAGCACTTAATCTCTTAATTGATACCAGCCACCAAGCTAGTAATACCATAATTAAAGGTAAGACTCCCGGGAAGATACCGTTAAGAATATCTTGAAGTAACTTTGTTTCTTCCCCGAACGGAACTGTAAGAGTAGTAGCTAAGCTAATTGTCGTGGCCGATAATCCCCCCACTACTATAATCCCAAGAGTATTAAACATATTAGTAATTCTTCTAGCATCATCACTAATAATCTTATCAATTGCGCCCACACCTAACTTATATCCTGTTCTAAATGAAACAATAGTAATTGTTGTTGCAATTGCAAAGTAAGTAATGATATAGAACAAAGGTCCTAATGCAGATCCACCAACAGATAATCCCATTGCTATTGATAATAATGTTGGCACCAAAATACCTTGCATGATGGAATCACCAATCCCTGCTAACGGCCCCATTAATGAGGCTTTCACAGTAACAGGAAGGTTTTCATCTGTCAAATTACCCATTCCAATTTGTTCTTCAAGTGAAGCAACTATCCCGTTTACGAGTTGTCCTGTTTGAGGTTCAGTATTATAGAAGACGGAGTGTCGCATTAATAAACGGCGATAAGCTTCTGGGTTATCTTTGTAATATTTATCAGCAAGTGGTAAATATGAATATGCCCAAGCTGCTCCATGCATTTTTTCATAGCTCATTGCAGACTCTGTCATAAATCCATATCTTAGAAAAATCTGTCTTAGTTCTTTTTTTGTTAATCTTTCTTTATTATTTTCCATAACCCACACCTCCTACTCGAACATATCATTATCTTCGTATAGCTCTTCTGTTACTGTTGCTTTAGTTTCAACTGTTTCAGTTACTACATTTCCTTTATTTCCAGTTGAAAGATATACAACATAGGCAAACGCAGCAGCAATGAATACTAGTGCTACAGTATTTAATTTAGCAAAGGCAATTAATACAAATCCTAAGAAGAAGAAAACTAATTCTGCTTTCTTCTTAATTAAAATATTCATTAGCATAGCAATCCCTAAAGCAGGTAATACTCCACCTAAGACGCTAACAATATGTGTAACAACTTCTGGCATACTCTTCAATAAAGATTCAACTAAATCTTTACCAAAATAGATTGCTAACATAATTGGAATCACACGAACTAAGAAAGTTATAAACTGTGTATATACAATTTGATTGAGGATTAATCCTTTAATATCAAGATTTGCTGCAGCTTTCTCTGCTTTGTGATTGAAATATGAGAAACCCGCCATCCGTAAGTTATAGAAGATTAATCCAAAAGTTTGTCCAATGAAAATGGCTAGCGTAACGGCAACTGCAGGATCTTTTGTAGTTGCTAAAGCTAAACCGATACCACCATAAGAAGCATAGGTGATTTCACTACTTGATGTACCACCCGTATGCATACTAGCAATAAATACACCCTGTACCGCTAATCCACACAAAACCCCTGCCTGTACATCGCCAAACACTAAACCAATCAAGAAACCTGCAACTAAAGGACGTCCAAGGATATAATAGCCTCCTACAACCCCATAAGCCCATACAGTCTCAACAGCTCCTAAGTAACATAAAACACCAACAATAAACGCTTGAAACAACAGAACCATATCCATATTAATCTCCCTTTCTGCTTAATGTTTCGTATTTTGATTTAACATCCTCCCATGTTCTTTTTTCTTCATCTGGGATTAGTTGAAAACTAATATTTACACCATTACTAGATAAGTAATTGAATGCATCATAATCTTTATCATCAATACATAAGGTTCTTCCGACTGTTATTGCATCACTTCGAGTATTCATTGGACCAACATTCAATTCAGTACCAAAATCAGCCCCTAGTTTCATAATATGTGCCATGACTTGTGGTGAATTAGCTATGATAAAGAAATTTTTAGCTGAATCTTTCGCTAATTTAACTTTTTCAGGTGCCATATCTTCACCATAAATTCCTAGTTTTAAATTTCTTACAGCTGCCTTTAACACTCTTCTTCTCAATTCATCTTTAACGATGTCATCTCCAAAGACCAAAATTCCATCTACCGGTCTTTCAATAGACCATCTCGTCATCGTTTGTCCATGAATTAATCGGTCATCAACTCTAACTAAAGTAATCGTCATAATGATTTCTCCCTTCATTCAATACAAACAAAGTCTTTTTAAATTAATCCCAAATTATCTAAACAAAGTAGATTCAATTGGATACTCAGATGAATCTAGAAATACATCTGAAGTTTCAATTGGTGAATTATCCTCTCTAAAAGTAATTTGTTCAATTTTTAAAACAGGCGATTTTTCTGCTAAATCCATTAATTTAGCAAGTTTTTTATCGACTAATTCAGCCGTAAACTTTCTACTACCATATTTTATTTTCTGATTCATTACTTTTTCTAAAGATGTAAATAATCCCTGTTGCTCTAAATCTTCATTTTCTAAACCAGTAGCTCTTTCTGAAGTAACCCAGTTAAATAAAACAATTACGGTTTTACCATCTACTTTTCTACGTCTCTCAATATAGAAAACTTCTTCGTCTTTACTGATATTTAATCTCTTTTGAATATTTTTATTTGGTAATATCTTAGTAAACTTAATTACTTCCGTTTCAAAACTGATTTTTTTCTTATTCATAGCTTCTTCAAAAGAAACAAGTTCCTGAGCAAATGGATAAGTAATTTTTGCAGATTTAACAAAGGTTCCAACTCCATGGATTCTTTCAACCACTCCGTCTTCGATCAATAAATCAAAAGCTTTCCTTATAGTCCCTCTACTCACATCTAATTGTTTCATTAAAATCTCTTCAGAAGGTAATTTTGATCCAGCATCCCAAATACCACCAACAACTTGATTCTGAATATAAGATTTTAATTGTAAGTATTTTGGCTCTTTGTGATTAAACTCTATACTTATTTTTTCCATCATTTTACACCACTTCCATATTTAGTAATTACTTGTTGAAAGATTTTCACCTCCAGTGACAATTGCTACACCAGCACTTGTTCCTAGCATACATGCTCCTGCTTCCAAAAGCTTAATTGCATCTTCTTTAGTTCTAATACCTCCAGAGGCCTTAACTAAAACTCGTCCATTAGCCACTTTTTTAAGCAATTTAATATCCTCTACAGTAGCTTTACCACCACGGCCCCAACCACTCGAATTTTTCAAGTATGTAATCCCTGCTTCGATAGCTAGTTCTGCGGCTTTAACTTTTTCATCTTCAGTTAACATACCGAATTCAAGCATTATTTTAACAACTTTTCCATTTGCTGCCTTAACTACTTGAGCGATTTCATCTCGATATGCATCATAATCGCCACCTTTTAGATATCCAATATTTGCCATAAAGTCTAATTGATCTGCACCTAACTCAAATACTTGTTTTGCTTGGAAAACTTTAGTTTCAGTAGTATCTGCTCCCATTGGGTAACCTAAAGCAGTACAGACTTTAATTTCCGTACCTTTTAAATATTCTTTTGCTGTTGCTACCCATGCTGGTTGCAGCATTACACCATCAAAACCATATTTAATACAATCGTCACATAAAGCAATAATATCCGCTTTTGTTAAATCAGGATTAACATTTGTGTGTTGAATGTATTTTGCTAAATCTTTACCTTCAAATTGTGACATTTTACCCATCTCCTATAATTTATTATACTGTACGTCTATAGACGTCTTGTACATCTATATGTTAACTCTAGGAAATAAGAAATGCAATATCGCTTTTTATATATTTATTATTTGTTTTTTTACTAATATTATTTATTCACTTATTATCAGTGAAAAAAAGAGACAGGTTTTAACCTGTCTCTTACAAATGAACAATCTTTTAAACAGTTTTTGGCAATTCTATTTTTTTATTATTCATCTTTTTTGTTTTAATTAGTCGTTTAAGTATTTTCCTTCTACTCCAAGAACGTCACAGACTTTCTTCAAGTCTGCTTTTGATAGAACGTTATTTTCGTAGATGCTCTTTCCGCTAACACGTTTTAACTCTAACGCGATGTGAGCAGCTTTGTCGGCTGTTTCGATTAAACCGAAGCAATCTTGGTAATCTTTACCAGTTGAAAGTACTCCGTGTTTAGCCCACACTACTAAACGGTGAGTTTCAAGTTCACGGGCTGTGTCATCACCGATTAATTGCGTTCCTGGAACTTCCCAAGGCAACACTGCGATTCCATCGTGGAATACGACGATAGATTCTGTTAACACTGACCATAAATCAAGTGTTAACGACTCACTCGTAACTTCATCTAGCAATGAGTACACAACGATGTTTGTCGCATGGTTATGAATCACAACGCGGTGATTTGGATCTACTTTTAGACGTGCTGCATGAGCCAATACGTGCATGAAGATTTCACTTGTTGGTCGTTTACCAGTCACAAATCCAGCCACTACTTGGTACCCTTTAGGAGTCAATTGAATGATTCCTGTATCCACATGTGGTTGCGAATGCAACGTTCTGAAGTGACTTCCAGAAGCTGTAATTAAGAGATACTCTCCTTGCACATGTTCAGGTACATCTAGCACTTCCACTTCTTTTCTATTTTCAGAGTAATAAGTGTATAGAGTCCCAGAAAGGTCAGCTTCTACCTTGTCCGCTTCTTCCTTTGTGAGACGGTAGCTAATGTTCCCACCGTTATATTCGTCCCATCCCTTATTCCACATGTCATAAGTTACTTGGCACAATTCATTAATATATTTTGGATATGTCATATCGATTTCCTTTCTTTGAGCTTGGCGATTTTCGCTTTTCTTTTTTCATCAAAGTCTTTAAATAGATTTTGTTTATCTAAATAAATGCTAATGGGTAAAATAATCAGCGTTAACCATATCTGTCTATAGAGAATCGAGATTACAAATAAGATTCCTAGAATTAAGATGAGGAGCTTTTTCATGCTATTCGCCCGCTTCTAATTTTTCGTTGTATTTCTTACGAGCTTGTAGTAACCATACATATAATCCTAACCATACAACTCCTAAAAGAATGGCTACAAGGTTTCCGCTAAATCCGTTTGCTAAGATATAACGAATGTCTGGACCTTCGAATGTTGCCCAAGAAATTTGACCTGTTTGTTGTAAAGTATTTGTTTCTTCAGCAAGACGAGTCATATATGGTGTGAAATAAGTTGCTCCATATAAGAATAGTGGAGTTGAAATTAAACCGTGGATAATCATACGAAGTACGTTACCGTTTGTTAATAATAGTGCCCCTACTACGAATGATAAGTTAATAATTCCGGCAAATGGTAATACGATGTTACCTGGTAAAGCTACAGCACCAACTAGTAAGAATGGAATTGTAAAGATTACAGCTACCCATAATTCATTACGTCCACCAAGTACTGGCCAGTCAAGACCAATGTACACTTCGCGATCTTCGAATTTTTCACGCATGAAGTCTGATACTGCTTCTGAGATTGGTGATAAAGCTTGTGAGAATAATTTAGAAACCATTGGGAATAATGTTAAGGCTGTTGCAGCTTGTACTGCTAAACCTAAAGCATATTTTAGACCGTTACCTGAAGCAAGACCTAATGCAAACCCGATGATAGCACCCATTACAGAGTTTTCACCGAATACCCCAATTTTTTCTTTTAATGTATCTGCATCGAACTCTTTGTTTAAGAATGGGATTTTCTTCAATAATTCGTCGATTGGATGTAAGATAACAGCGATTAAAGTGATAAAGTGAGGTACTGTAATCCCTGGTACACCTGTTAAACGTTCTACTTCAGGAGCAAATGCATCCCCAAGTTTTAATTCTAATACGATAATGATTGCAGCAGCGATAAATCCAAATACAATGTTGTTTGTAAAGTAAGTTACGATTACGGCTGTAAAGATTTTATTCCAAACATTCCATAAGTCCACGTTCAATGTTTTAGTTTGTTTTGTAATCAACATAATGAAGTTGATGGCCAATTGAAGTGGGAATACTAAGAATGCATATGGCCAAGCCCAGCTGATTGCTGCAGCCCCTGGCCAACCGATATCAACGGCTGGTAAGCTTAAGCCTGTATGAGTTGTTAAGTCATTTGCGGCAGAACCCATACTTGTCATGATGAAGTTTACTAAGATTCCCATCCCTGTGAAGGCAATCCCTAGCGTTAACGCTGAAGTGAACGCATCTCTGAATTTCATCTTCATTGCTAAGCCGACGATTAACATTAGGAACGGTACGAATACAGCAGCTCCTAAATCAAGAATATATTGAATGACCGATTGTAAGATTTCCATCTTTAGTTCCTCCTAGCTATTTAGAAAATCAATAATTTTTTGTAATTCTTGTTTTTGCCCCATACCTGTTAAGAATGCAATTCCGTTAAAGACTGGAATTCCATAGTCTTTTTTAGGTTTTACGATTGAAATGTAGCCGTCAGCTGTTTTTACGTATTGTTCTAAAGCTTTCATATCTACTGCTTCGATTTCACAAGGTACGTTTGCTTCTTTCAATAAACGCTCTACTTTAGATGCTACTGTTTGAGATGTAGCCACTCCTGATCCGCATGCAACAATTAATTTTTTCATGTTATTCTTCCT
>JUUF01000329.1 GCA_001058355.1 Carnobacterium maltaromaticum | reverse complement strand
TCAGTTGTGCTTTCAGTTGTTGTTGTCCTAGTAGTTGTAGTAGTTGTTTCAGGCATTTCACCGTCAGCTGTACCAGAACCAGATAATAATGTGTAAGTTACATCTGTTGATTGTTCACTATCTAAACCGTCAGCTGTAATTGAGATTCTGTTTTGTGGGTTCTTTGTAGGATCCACTAAGTTTACGATATAGTCAACGTAAATAATTTTATCTGTTGTATCGATTTTTACTTTAATACCTGTATCAGTGATTTCATAGTCACTTTCAGAAAGGAATCCAGCTGAAACCCATGGATTTTCTGAATCTACTAATTCAACACGTAATGAACCAGGTACGTATGTTTGGTTTGAATCCCAAACATCTTTAATTTCAACATTACTTAATGTTTTTCTAGCGGCGTTTAAACGTGCCCACCAGTGAACTTGTTCAGCGTTCTCTGTTGGTTGAAGACCCCATTTAGTAACCATTTCTCCTGGAGTAGGTCCTTCAAGTGGATCGATTTTTTGTGATACGACAGTACCGTTAAAATCAAGTTCTTGAGTAGTATCTGCTAAACGATTGTCTGGTTCCCACTTAACATCAACTTTTAATTCGATGTTTTTGTTTAATTTGTGGTCTTTGAAGTAAGGACCAAACGTTACTGTAACTGCACCGCTTTCTGGTGACACTTCAGCATATGCTACTGTTTCTCCCGCTTTATTATAAATTGGGAAGCTGTAAGAAGATTGAATTTTCACAGGTGAATTTACTTTGAATGTCATTGTGTCATTCATGTTGATATCGATATTATCAGGAATATCTACTTTAAATGTAATTCCCCAACGAGCATATAAATCGGCTGCATCTCCCGAGATTTGAACAGTTGGATTCTTCACTTCAATCGCTGTTCCATTTTTTGTTACTTCTGCCGCACTTGCTTGTTTTGGAGCAAAGAATACTGCTAAAGCAAATAGAGCAGATAGTAATAAGAATAATTTCTTTTTCATAAAAATCCTCCTAGTTTCTTGATTTAAATTCTATTCTTTCAAACTAAATCATTTTTTCTCCCAAAATCAACACTGTTTTTTCGAAAAAGCGATTACGTTTTGAAAGAAATTTGAACATAAATCAACTAATAGTTATTCTAAACTACTATTGTTCTAACTGCAATTCAAATGCCTTTAAATCGTGTATTTTTATTGATTTTTTACAGCATTTTTTCTCCACAAATGCAAAATAAAAAAGCTAGAAATATCAGAAATATTTCTAGCTTGCTCAATTATTATAAAATTCATTTAAAGCTACTTGCCGGGATTGAACCGGCGACCTCCACCTTACCAAGGTGACGCTCTACCGACTGAGCTAAAGCAGCGTTTTTTGGGTAAAAAAAAAGAACTCCGCCAGTAGGACTC
>JUUF01000328.1 GCA_001058355.1 Carnobacterium maltaromaticum | reverse complement strand
TGCAACGTTACAGCTATTATGAAGAAATCCGCAAGGTTCCGAAGAAATCAATCCTATCAAAAAACAGCAAACCAGATTGATTTGCTGTTTGTTTTCTAAAATAAGTTTATGCTTTGGATGGTTTTGATAAGAAGAATAGGTAAACTCCAAAGGCTAATTTAATAAAGGCATCGATATAGGCGATGGTCACGAGGGAGCTTTCCGGAGAAAGGTATCCGACCGCTGCATTGATCACGCATGCCAATCCTAGGAAGATCATTGATTTCCCATGAACGAAGTAGTACGGGAAGAAATGAATTCCTGTTGCTAGGAGCGCGCCTAACCAGATGAGTCTCCAGTTTTCTGTTTCGAAGAATGGTCCGCCTAATAACACTAATAAGATAAATAAAAGAATTACTGAATATAACGACATTTTGCGTTGGAAAGGTGTTGAAGGGCCGTCCGAAAACTTATGAAGGACTTTTTTATTCAGATTGATAGAAAAGAAGCTCACCATATAGCCGATACTGAAGACCTGCATATTAATGATTTGTTCTCCACCTACAACCGTCGCGAGTGCAATCACGAATGCGACTGCGATAAGCCACAAGCCACACGCCTTTTTGTAGTTGAATTCTAATGTTTCTCCTTTGTTATAACCTAAAAATGACATACGTATTCCTCCAGTTCACTTTGAAACTTTTAACGACATCCTCTATTCTACTCCTGTAAAAATCGGATTTCAAACATCGCACTTTTGTCGAAGGTCCATTCTGCAGCTCGAACCGGTGCAACGTT
>JUUF01000327.1 GCA_001058355.1 Carnobacterium maltaromaticum | reverse complement strand
ACGGGGAACGGTACTAATAAAACCATCATTGCGACTGTGGCTGCTAATGTCAGTCCATTGGTTATTGATGGAGTGAACAGGAATCCATACACGCTTAAAATACAGTATTCAGCTAAGAAGGCTAATAGATGGATTGATGCTGTAAACCTAACGAATGAGACTACAGAGAAAATCAATCGTCAATTAGACTGTGGAGCGTTCTATGAGCTTTCTAAGGCATACAATGTGCGTTTAGTTATTCAAGATAAGTTGAGCGACTTAGTAGACTCTGTGCTTGTAGTACGATCTTCAAGAGTGTTGTGGGCAT